>JBGTIL010000274.1:0-5216 GCA_041745695.1 Chitinophagaceae bacterium
CAGTTGCTCTGTTGTCGTTTTTTGAAGAGTGAAAATCCTTTCAACAAAGTAATGAGCAGCGGAGTAGCCAACGGCTGTCGCATTAGAAAGAACTCTTTACCCTCAGTGAATGCTAGTTTTACCTCTGTCTTTATTTCCAGTGTGCAGGGCTGAAACAGCTGCGATAATCCGGTGTACACCAGTTTAGTCTTTCCTGGTTTCACCTTGTAACGATTAAGCAGTTGCTCCTGAATGTGGGGAGTGGTAGCCAGAAGCAGGTTGGCTTTTTTTAGCAACCGGCGCAGGTAAAGTTTGTAAAAGATCCGCTCACTTAATTGGGAACTTTTAAATACACGATCCAATTGAAAGTCATGAACTATCAATAACTGTGGCACCCTGGTGTGTAAGGAGCAGCAGCTTTCGAATGTCAGGAAGACATCTATGCTGTATTTCTTTAGAGCCGGTGGGATCTTTATGTCGAACCAGTATTTCCAGAGAAAGGGGTTTGTGGCAGCAGGTAGTAGCACCACCGTTGTAACATGTGCAGGAAATGTTTGCGTACAGGGCTTGTCAAAGAATAAAAAAAAATGGTGCTCCTGGTGATGGATAATCAGGTTGCTTACTACTTCCTTTACAAACAACCCGGTACCTGTCAACTGATCTTTCAAGAGCCACCTGGCGCTAACCCCGATATTCATTGGGCACAAAGGTAGGTTCTCAAACTACGATCCTTTCGAGATGAGCCATCCTTAAAGGTTGGCAAGAAATCTTCATACAGGCTGCCCTTTTATTTCTTGGTGGCCCAGGCATCCATTTTCTGTTCGATGATGTCAAGGGGCATCACCCCATCTTTTAAAAACTCGTCGTGAAATGCTGCCAAATTAAAGCGCGTACCCATCTGCCTGGTGTATTTGTCTCTCAATTCGCGGATCTTCAAAGCACCGATCTTGTAGGATAAGGCCTGTGCCGGAATGGCCATGTAACGTTCAATTTCCGCTATGGCGCCTTCCTCAGAAATGGCTTCGTTGTCGGTCATGTACTTAATCGCCTGCTCGCGGGTCATACCTTTCACGTGCATACCTACGTCTACCACAAGTCTTATAGCCCTGTGTATTTCGTCGCCATGAGCGCCCATGTTCTGGTAGGGGTCGGTGTATAAACCGAGTTCTTTACCCAGGCTTTCTGTGTACAGGGCCCAGCCTTCGCCGTAGGCACCAAACCAGCTGTACCTGCGGAAAGAAGGAAGGTTTTCATTTTCCTGTTGCAGTGCAATCTGATAGTGGTGACCCGGAATGGCTTCATGGAGAAAGAGCGATTCCATACCGGATGTGGAATTGAATTTTGTGGCATCGATGATGGGTACATAAAAGATACCGGGGCGGCTGCCATCTACTGTGCCCTGGTTGTATTCTGCACTGGCAGATGCTGCGCGGAATGCTTCGGTTTGGCGGATCTCAAATTTCATTTTAGGTGTACGGCCAAACATTTTTTTCAGGTTCGGATCTATTCGTTGCTGTATACCCCTGAACGCGGTAAGCACGTCTTCGGCAGTGGCATAGGGCATGAAACGTTTTTCCGTTTTCATGTAATTGAAAAAAGCCGAAAGATCGCCTTTAAAACCAATGCTGTCGCGGATGCGTTCCATTTCACCCCGGATGCGGGCCACTTCTGTCAAACCTGTATTGTAGATCTCATCTGCTGATTTGTTAGTGGTTGTCCAGAAACGAATCAGGTAATTATAGGTTTTTGCTCCATCGGGCAGCGCACTGATTCCTGTACTGGTTCGTGCCTGAGGCAGGTACTGTGTTTGCAAAAAATCTCCCAATTTTTTATAAGCGGGTAAGAGATTTTTTGTAATTGACAAACGGAACTCCTTTTGAAAAGCAGTGTCGGCTAACATGTCTGCAGGCATCTTACGAAGGGGTCCGAAAAATACATTTTTCGAGGTGTCAGTGTTGGACATATCCCGCATCTGCGGAATCATTTTTTGTACAAGTACCCTGGGTAGTACTACACCAGCAGCCATACCTTTTTGAAAGTTGGCGATGGCAGTATCAGCCCACGCAGGAAATTTGTTCACACGTCCTAACCAGTTGCGGTAGTCCTGTACAGTTTTAAATGGCTGACTTCCTTCGCCAGAGCCCAGTTGACCCATTGTAAGCGGAAGTCCCCAAAACTGCTGGAAAGGAATGAGGTGGTCGTTCAGTTGAAGGCCTTCCAGCTGCATGCTCATTTCGCGCTTGAAGATATCATAGCTGATGCGGTCGCTTTCGCCAAGTTGGGCAGTGTCTACCTGTTGGATCCTGGTTAAATAATCTGTGTAGAATCTGCGCAGCGTATCCCGGAAGGGTTCGGAAATATCAAGGGAGAGCTGGTCGTTATACCTGTTGTCACCATTTTGTGTAGCCTCCAAAGGAAACAGTTTCATGCGCTCCTCCCAGTAACTGCTCAGCAAACCGGTAATATTGCCTGCAGCACCCCGGGAGCCTGAACCCGTATTTGCAGGCTGCTTATCATTGGAGCAAGCTAAAAATAACAGACAGCAGAGGAGACCCAATTTGTAATGCATAATAAAAAGTTGACCGACTAAAATTATCAAAGCAGCACTAAACAGTAGTAAATTTTGTTAATCAGGATCCATTGTGTTGTTTAAGTACAGGTCTATGTTGCAGTTTGGCAGCCCTTTATTACATTTGTTACCAGTAATTATCATTAATGGAGTATAATACAACCAGAAATCACTTAGTGATTCGTGAGTACGGCCGTCACATTCAAAAGATGGTGGACCATATCCTCACCATTGAGGACAGGGAGCGCAGGCAGAAGCAGGCGCAGGTAGTAATAGAATTAATGGGTGTATTAAATCCTCATCTGAAGAATGTTGAAGATTTTCGTCATAAGCTTTGGGATCACCTGTTTTTAATCTCTGATTTTAAACTGGATGTGGACTCACCTTATCCCATACCTACAGCCGAGAAATTGCGGCGCAGGCCAGATCCCCTGCCTTACCCGAAGCGATATCCGAAGTATTCGCACCTGGGAAAAAATCTTGAGATCGTTATCAATAAGGCGCTGGATGAAGAAAATCCGGAAAAGCGGCAGGGTTTTGCAAACGCAATTGCCTACTACATGAAGCTTGCCTATAATAACTGGCACAAAGACCAGGTGCATGACGATGCCATTCAGCAGGAGCTTACCAACCTTACTAAGGGGCAGCTGGAGTTTACAAATACACCTTATGTAAAAGCTTACCGCGCTTCGCAGGATCGCGACCTGGATCGTACCGGTTACGGCGGCGGCGGTGGACGACAGCAGCGTGGTAAATTTCAGCAGCGCGGCGGATCCAGTGGCAGCAGTAATGGTAATGTTGCTGGTCGTGGACCAGTTAGTGGCGGCGGACGGAATGACAAAAGAAGCAGCGGTGGGGGATTGAAGTACGGTAAAAAAAGATTCTAACTGTTATATTGCCGGATAAATTCATGAGTTGATTGAGCTTTCAATCAACTTTTTTTTATACGTATGTTTTCTATCGGGATGACTTCCACACCAGTTTATCATTTTCAATTAACTCACCTATGTCATCTTTTGTAGTAACCGGTGGTAAAAAGTTAAGCGGCACCATCATTCCGCAGGGCGCGAAAAACGAAGCACTCCAGATCATTAGTGCGGTACTGCTCACAAGTGAGCCGGTAACCGTAAACAACATTCCTGATATCGTTGATGTAAACAACCTGATAGAACTGCTGCAGGACATGAATGTGAAAGTGGCCCGCCACGACCGCCACACTTGTACGTTTCAGGCAGATGAAGTGAATTTGGATTACCTCAAAAGTGAAGGCTTCCGCAAGAAAAGCGGAAGATTAAGAGGCTCTGTGATGTTTGCAGGACCAATGCTGGGACGTTTCCGGCAGGCATTCATTCCTAAACCAGGCGGTGATAAAATTGGCCGCCGCCGGCTGGATACGCATATTTTAAGTTTTGAAAAACTGGGCGGCTCCTTCAATTATGATACAGAAGATGGATTTTTTCACCTCACCACGCCAGGATTAAAAGGAGCGCAGATACTACTGGACGAACCCTCTGTAACCGGCACGGCTAATATCGTGATGGCTGCTGTGCTGGCGGAAGGTAAAACCACAATCTATAACGCAGCCTGCGAGCCCTATCTGCAGCAATTGTGCGCTATGCTGAACCGGATGGGCGCAAGCATCACAGGCATGGGCTCCAATTTATTGAGCATCGAGGGAGTTGACAAGCTGCAGGGGACTACGCACCGCATACTGCCAGATATGATAGAGATCGGCTCCTTCATTGGGCTGGCAGCCATGACCCAAAGTGACATCACTATAAAAGATGTCAGCATTGAAAACCTTGGCATCATTCCGGAAAAGTTCCGGCAGCTGGGCATAACCCTGGATGTTGTCGGCGACGACATTCACGTTCCCGCGCAGGATCTTTACGAGATACAAACGTTTCTCGATGGCGGAACGCTTACCATTTACGATCATCCCTGGCCTGGCTTTACGCCCGACCTGCTCAGTATTGTGCTGGTGGTAGCCACGCAGGCAAAGGGCTCAGTGCTCATACACCAAAAGATGTTTGAGAGCAGGCTGTTCTTTGTAGACAAGCTGATTGAAATGGGCGCAAGCATTGTACTCTGCGATCCGCACAGGGCCGTGGTGATTGGGCTGGAACGAAAGCATAAATTGCGTGGCATCACAATGAGCTCTCCCGACATTCGCGCCGGCGTTTCATTGCTCATTGCGGCATTAAGTGCAGAAGGCGCCAGCACCATTCAAAACGCCGACCAGATAGACAGAGGCTACCAGTATATAGATGAAAGGCTCCGGTCGCTCGGCGCCCGGATTCAACGTGTAGATTAAAGGAAGCAAGTAAGCGCTAACTTCATCGCTAGAACATGAACCTCACCAAAGCCGGTAAAATTATCATTCTTACAGCTCCTTCCGGAGCGGGAAAAACCAGCATCACCCGGTACCTCTTACAAAAATATCCAAACCGTTTGGCTTTCTCTATTTCTGCAGCTACCCGCCCAGCGCGCGGTAACGAGAAGCATGGTATTGATTACTACTTCATGCAAGAAGAAGAGTTTACCTACAAGATCCAGCATGAAGCGTTTCTGGAATGGGAAATGGTTTACGAAGGCAAGTACTATGGTACACTTAAGAGTGAGCTCGAACGAATCTGGAACCTTGGTAAAGTTCCTTTACTCGACATTG
>JBGTIL010000275.1:0-1580 GCA_041745695.1 Chitinophagaceae bacterium
CGGTAGCGTCCCACATAACTATCAAGAGTTTCATTCTTTAGCTTCACTGGTTTTACCGGTGATGGCAAAAAATTTGTCCAGCCATAAACGCTTGCCACAGATCGCCGCAACTCAGTACCAAAAGCATTGAAATCATCTCCGGAGTTTAGCATAATGACCACACCGTTACCTCCTTGTACGCTGCCGATGGCAAACGAGATAAATCCCGCATTGGCTCCCTGGTGTTCAAAATATTTGCCCAGTGGCGACGTATTGTCGCTGCGCTGCAACAAGAACGCACCAAGCCCCATTTGTTCCAGGTAAGCACCCTGGCTAATAGTGGTCACTGTTGTTACCATTTGCTTCATCGTAGCAGCACTTAATAACCTGCCTTTTCCATCATGGCATTTTTGGAGTTCTATAAGCAACAGTGCTAAATCGGTTGGTGTCGAATACAGTCCCGCCGCTGCTTGTTGCGGATATACATACGGCATGCCTTTGTACCACGATGCAGTTGAATAGCCCCACGCTGCCTGCTTGGCAAATTGAGGTGGAAGCGGCTGTGCAAAAGTCGAGTTGCGCATTCCTAGTGGCTGAAAAATTTCTTCATCGGCAATGGAGGCAAACTCTTTCTTTAGCGCATCCATGATCGCCATTTGGATAATCATGTAGCCGCCGCCAGAATAACGGAATTCCTTTCCCCCTTCACTGTTTGCAACCACCTGGTTAACCTCAGCAAGTGAATCACCATTGAGTATTTGAACAATAGTTGGTAAAGTGATTTTTGTGGGCAGGTAACCGAAATAGGCGGATTGCGATGTGCCGCCGGTATGACTTAACAACATGCGGAGTGTAACGGGTTGTTTGCGGGTAAAATCAGCTTCCTTTAGTTTCCAAGAGGCGAGGTGGTTATTGATTGGAGAGTCAAGCGAGAGCTTCCCCCGTTCTACCAACCGCAAAGTAATAATTGCGGTTACCAGCTTGCTGATAGAACCGGCGGAGAACATAGTCTTTGTTGTGACGGGTATCTTTCTAGTGGTGTCAGCAAGACCATAGCTTTTTGCCCAATCAATTTTATAGTCATTGATAACTGCTATGCTGGCACCGGGAATACCGTAATACTTCATTCGATCCCGGATGTTCCAGGCTGGAAAGTCTTGCACCGGCACATAAGGTATCAGGTTATTTTCAAAGGAAGTAATTCGGTTTGACTGTTTATGAGATTGACCTGCAGCCGTGGAAAGAAGCGCAAATTTTACATACAAGAAAAGAAAAAAGAATTTCATATACCGCTGGTTTGAGACGAAGATGGCGGGTTGGGCTGATTCAATCGCCCCAAATCATAATCTGGCACATCATATTCATCTTCTGTGTCCTCGTTTTCCTTTTTTTGCGCAGCATCTACCCGACGGATGTACTCTTTGGGTGAAAGACCCGCGTGTTTTTTAAAAACACGATTAAACGTTGTTTTGGAGTTGAAGCCACAATCAATAGAAAGTCCAAAAATGGTTTGATGCTTATGCTCGCCGGCTGCGATACTTTTTTGAAAGGCTGCTACCCGATAACTATTGATGAAATCGTTGAAGTTGACACCAAAGCCT
>JBGTIL010000276.1:0-1953 GCA_041745695.1 Chitinophagaceae bacterium
CAACTGCCCCGGGAAGCAGGAACCGTCTGAAAGCCAGACCGTGAGCGCATTGGAACCTATAGCAATCCCCTGGCGGATAACTTCTATATTGTGTTCTATGGCCTGTTTGCGTACCTGTCGGTCGGCATGTTGCAGCGACCCGAATTTGCAGCTATGCTGCTGCCCCGGCTGATCCTGGAACGTATTGGAATTAACCGCATCAAACCGCAAATCGTGCTGTGCTGCCAGCGCTTTGGTTGCCTGTGCATTTTCCGGTATATCCCATGGGATGTGGAGCGAAATTGCCCCGCTCGATCGGTTAAGGGCGTGCAGTAAGCCTACGTCTTCTATTTTTTCTTCCAGGTTACGCGGTTCTCCGCCGCCCGAAAAACGCCCAAAACGGGTACCGCCAGTGCCTAAGGCCCAGCTGGGAATGGCAATTTGAAAATCAATGAGTTTTTGGATGATCTGTTCTGCTCCATTCAGTTCCTGCTTTAAAAATTCAAGCTTTCTCTGATGCGCTTGATGCAGTTTTTCATTATGCGATTGTATTTGATGATTATCTAATTTCATAAGTTTATTCTAATAGATTTCTCAAACGTCTAAATAAAGGCATGTGTGGAATGAAGACATCTCCTTGTACTGACACTAACCTTCTGTTACTATCAGGCAGATTGCCACAACCACCCCAATCTACCTTCCATTGCCGTGGTTACCCATGACATACTATTTATATCGCTTGCAGCGGGCGTCACTGTTTTTCGTGGGTTGTTTGTTTTTAAAGGCACTCAAGCTGGCTTCGCCGGTTTTCTGCAGTCAAAAAAAGTAACCAAAAAAGTCCGCGGCTGCGCCCTCTTCTTTGAAATTTACTGCTTTGGCTTGGCAATTACTACCCGAACCGGCCAATGCCGAAAAAAGTTGAACGTAGGGTTTATCACTTATCTTCTGCTGCTGCACCCAGCGACCTTGTCATTACCCCTTTCAGGATTTCTAAAAATTTTATATTTGCAATGACGGCAAAAATTAAAGCTCAGCATTTGCAAGGACGAATCCTAAATTCATATCCACCTCCGTCAGCGGAGGACAGCATCATCTAACAAAAGCCATCGCCACGCCGCCATCAACATTCAATACATTGCCGGTTGATTTATCCATTAAGCCGCCTACAAAAACAAAACAGGCATTTGCAATGTCTTCGGGCAGTATAACCTGGTTAAGTAAGGTTCGTTTTGCATAAAATGAGGGTAATTCTTCTACCGTGATGCCGTATGCTTTTGCACGTCCTTCTGCCCAGGCGCCTTCCCATATTTTACTGTCTGATATCACCGCATCCGGGTTTACTACGTTTACCCTGATCTTATCGCCACCAAGTTCGGCAGCATTTAAACGACTTAAATGCAGCTGGGCAGCTTTGGCAGAACCATAGCCTGCATTGTTTGGCCCGGAAACTAATGCGTTCTTACTTACAATATTTAATACATCGCCTCCTAAGGCCTGTTTACGCATAATCTCAACTCCCGCCTGTGTAACCAGGAACTGGCCCTTTACCAGCACATCGTACAAAAGGTCCCAGTCTTTGGTGGTGTGTTCTTCAATCGGTTTTGAGATGGATAAACCGGCACAGTTCACTACAATATCTACTCCGCCAAAAGCGAGGCACGCAGCATGGTAAGCGGATTGGATATGATCAGAACTGGTAACATCCAATATCACCGATGTATAAGCATCCTTACCATACTGAGTTTTAAATTCCTGATCTGCCTGCTCCAGCCGGGTTGCATCATTATCATTGATAACGACACATGCACCCTCGTCCATCATTTTTTTGGCAATGGCTTTTCCGATTCCGCCGGCACTGCCGGTAACCAATGCAATTTTGCCTGAAAGCGCCTTTGACTTTGGCATACGCTGCAATTTAGCTTCTTCAAGCAGCCAGTATTCAATATCAAATGCTTCCTGTCGTGATAGTGAGGT
>JBGTIL010000277.1:0-3853 GCA_041745695.1 Chitinophagaceae bacterium
GAGCTACGAAATCCATATTTCAAAGGTTCCATTGCACCAAAAGCGAGCACTACAATGTTACATGGAGGAGGTGAACTGGCAGTTTTTGAGGGCTTCTTTTCCTTCCTTTCTTACCTGGTAATTGCAAAAAAAACAGAGCAGAAAGGAGATCAAAATTCTTTCGTAGTCAGCTCAGATTTCCTTGTTCTCAATTCCCTTTCATTCATGGAAAAGAGCCGTTCAAAAATGGAAAGCTACGCCTCGATCAATCTTTTTTTAGACCGGGATAATGCCGGGATGAAAGCTACGGAGCAGGGGCTAAGCTGGTCGAAAAAGTTCCAGGACAAAAGTACTTTTTACAAAGGTCACAAAGACCTGAACGAGTTCCTGACGCAGCATGGCATCAGCCAACTGAAGCAGCACCCAGGAAGGGGAAGGCATTTTTGAGTTATGAGGAGCCAGCTATGTTTTGGTATAACCAAAACGCTCCCAACGCGCGTACGCAGTGTGCTGGCTCATGCTATCGCATTCGGCTGGTGAAAGAAAAAAGAAAGCATAATTAAGGGAAAACGTGCAAAAGAACAGGTGGTTACAGGGACAAAAACATACCAGCCAAACAAGGGTGGACGACCCAAAAAAGCCGTCAAGCAGAATCAATTGCTGGCGATGAGGTGCACCCTGATTGAAAAGAAAGTGATACAGCACAAGGCAAAAGAAAGCGGCAGAACAGTGTCTGAATATCTTAGAGAACTGGCCTTGAATGAGACGCTAAAAGCCAATAAAAAACCAGCATTACCCAAGGAGGTTTTGTTGTTTACAGGCACCCTAAATCACATGGCAGCGAACCTTAACCAGGTGGCTTATCACCGGAACCGGGGAGATGATCTAAGCGTCTTGCAACGCCTGGAATTGTTTGCCCTGGTGAGTGAAATCAAAGCACTTGCACAAGGGCTCAAAACCTTCCTTCAATGATTGGAAAAGTAATGATCGGAAAATCATTCCGCGGTTGCATTGCCTATTGTCTGGAGGATAAGCCGCTCGAAAAAAGACAGGTCGCAGGCAGTTCAAACCGAGCGACGGTGCTCCATTTTAATCAGTGTTTCGGTGACAAAAAAGAGCTGACAGAACAGTTTAATGATGTTCGGAAACTAAACCTGAAATTAAGCAAGCCGGTACTTCATATCACCTTGAGTTTTGCACCCGGCGAATGCGTTAAGAACGCTCAGTTGCAGGAAATCGTAAAAGCCTGTGCTCAGGAAATGGGATTTGAAAAAAATCAGTACATAGCGGTGGCTCATTCGGACACAGGGCATCAGCACCTGCATATTGTTGCCAACCGGATCGGCTTTGATGGACGCACGGTGAGTGACAGCAACAGCTTTAAAAAGATAGCAGAGTTTTGTCGAAAAATGGAGAGAGAGTTTAGACTTCAGTCGGTCCAAAGTCCCCAGAGGTTCTTACCCAAAGAGCAGAGGCACACTGCTCGCTATGACAGCCGTAAGGAAGCTTTAAAAAAAGACATCCAGACCTGCCTTGACGGTGCAAAAGGCTATGACGGTTTCGAATCGAACATGAGGGCATTAGGCTATCGGATAGAAAAAGGAAGAGGCATTGCTTTCATGGACGATAAGGGAGTGAGAACAAAAGGGAGTGACGTAGGGTTTTCATTATCGAAAATAGAGCAGCAGCTAGCTTCTTTGCCAGCACCAACTCCTCCTGATGCGGGTAAGGAATTAACTGAAGCTGGTTTTAAAGTTCCCAAAAAAGAACTGAGCTCGTTGTTGGAGAAAAACACAACTGTGATACCTACTACAAAGCTGGATACAATCCTCCGGTCCGAGCCACAACCAGAGAAGCTGCCTGCGGAATTATGGAAGCGAAAAAAGAAACGCCGCCCCCGCCATTTGTAAATTTTAAATACAAAAAAGATGAATTGGGAGATACTCCAACCGCTGCTAACCGAGATGCTCGAGGATGGTAAAGTTGCAAGAAAAGAAACCGAGAAGTCGGGTATAATGGTTAGCGAAATGTCCAGGCAACTAACTCACCTGGAAGATCGTTTTGAAAGACAAGCCGCTTCGTCTCCACAGGTGGAGAACGAGGATCTGAAAATCTTTATGCAGTTAGAATTTACGAGGCTGAAGTTAGAAATCGATCAGCAGCTGAAACGCTCGACTCGGCAAAAACGCTTTGTGCTTTTCTCGGAAAATTTTAATGCGCAGAACTTTAAAACTGTTTTTGAAACAGTATGCAAATGGATTGGAATTTTAGGCGGTGGGTTTTACCTGCTCTTCGCGGTGTTCGAGCGCTGGCTGTAAAAATTACTCGCAACAACCAGCTCATTCGTACGAGGCAAATGCCACAACTATGAAAGTGACAATTATCATGGTTGTTCACCAACATCTTATGTCAGTACTTGAAATATTTTAATCAAATGACATTCATATATTGTTCGGCTAAAGTCAAACGCAGAAGACCAGTTGCATGCCATAATCCTTTGCCAAAATCAGATTGCACTCGATCTAACAGTTGATTTCTTGACAGAAAACTTTCAAATTTTTTGTGATATTTTGATGTCTGAAGTCGTTGGGTTAGATCAGTTTGCGATAGTGAGAGCTTTACCACACCAAGCAGTGATGAATTTAAATGCACACTTTGAATTGCGAGTGAGGCAATTTTCCATGAAATAATCTCAGTCGGGACAACCTTAAACTCATCGTTTAGGGAATCAACTAAAGTTTGTCCTATATCGAGGCAATCCACGCCATCCGAATTCTTTACATGCTTACCCCAAACAAATCCAAACTCTGGACCACAGGTAAGCAATTCATTTCCTGCCCGCCGACCCAGAGCACTTCTATCCGTAGACTTATAAATTACAGGAACGCGTTCATCAGAGGTTATAACCGCTACTTCCAAATATAGTGCACTAGGGCATTCACAATTAAAATCTTCAGCTGTACAGAACAAACGTTCAGCATATTCCTCTCGAAGGCGAGTATGCTCAATATTTTTATGAATCGCGATTTCTTTATTAAATTGACGTGTGACCCAGTATGTAATGGGACGTATTGTAAGCGTTGGATTTTCTCCTACACCACTTGCGCTATAATCGAGTCGGCTAAAACCGACTTTACATTGCGATTTCTCACTCCCCTCCTTGCCAAAACGGCCTATAAGGTGGCCCTTGATATCATCGGGCCATTCAGAGGCTATTTGTGTAAGTTGATTCACATCAAGTTTGGTGATTTCATACAAATCACGCATATAACGATGCGAAACCGAAACAGGAGTCATTGGTGCGACAATAAGGTCATCACCGCGGTAAAGTTCAATGGCAGTATCAACGCAATTTAAATATGTAGCTTGATACCGAATAAGTTCCTCCGCAACCTCCTTCGCGGCATATGTGTTTCTTTGAAGTGCTTTGGTCGCACGATGATTTGTTAACGAGGACTGCGCAGAGCTTGAGATTAATTCCCATAAGTAGAGAAGTAACTCTGCTTTAATTGGGAAAATTTCTCCTTTCCCGCCAGGACGATTGCTTTCGATAATCTCTAATAATTGAGACGCACCGGGAAATAGAAATACCCTTTCTTCAAGCTCCCTTTTAATAAAAGCCAGTCCTTTAGCCGTATCATCCACATCGCTAAATGCCGGGTCTCGGCCCTTTTCAAGGCAATAAGCTGCGTAAGCATTTCTAAGGAAATCTTTCGGTAGAACATACGTTAAGCTATTAAAGTCTTGGAGGGATCTGCTTCCCATAACCCCCTTGCGCAAGAATTTATTACGCTTAGCTTGAGTATTCGCTATGATTGTCCAAGCTGGAAAATAATCTGTCAAAAGATCGTTTTCCAGAGCATTTCCAATTTGA
>JBGTIL010000278.1:0-7220 GCA_041745695.1 Chitinophagaceae bacterium
TGGGTAGGGGAAGTGAGAAAAGTTATTGTATCTTAATGACGTCAACCAAACTGGGTGCTGAGGCAAGGCAGCGTGTGAAGATCCTGACAACCACCAGTAATGGGTTTGAGATTGCTGAAAAGGACCTAGAGCTCCGCGGTCCGGGCGACATTGAGGGCACCAGGCAAAGCGGGGCCCTCGCTCTCAAACTTGCCGATCTTGTTAAAGACAAGGTAATGCTGGAAGCTGCGAAGGGCTATGCAGAAGAGGTTATAGACCAGGATGCAGGGCTGGATTCGGCAGACAATTTGAGACTGAAACACTACCTGATGTCTTTGAAAGGAAAAACGCCCTGGAGCAAAATATCTTAACAAGCCCTGTACAACATAATTCGCCTTTATTAGTTAATTTCAAAATCACTTGTTTATCAAAAAATATATACCTGCTCTCCTGTTTTTGTTTATTTCCTTCACTGTAGCAGGGCAGAATTATAATAGTATCGAATTCGTCGAAAATAGGGGTCAATGGGATCCCCGCGTTCGGTATACGGGTGCCATCCCCGGAGGCTCGTTCTTCATACACCAGTCGGGGTTCACTGTACTTCAAAATAACCCGGCAGAATGGGCAAAGATCCAGGAAGGGATGCACGGACATGCACCCGACGAAAAGGGTCGTTCAACTGAGTCTGTGACCAAACTTCATTCGCATGCTTACAGGGTTAGTTTCGTTGACGCGGAAGCAAAGCCAGTGATGGTGGCGGATAAACCGCTTTCTTCTTTTAATAACTATTTTATTGGTAACGATCCATCCAAGTGGGCAAAAGGCTGTAAGATCTACGGCGGTATCACGCTTAAAAACGTTTATCCTGAAGTAGACGTTCGCTACTACTCACATAACGGGCAACTTAAATACGACCTGATCGTGCGCCCGGGCGCAGATCTTTCCCGCATTGGATTACGTTACGAGGGTGTCGACAAGCTGGAGATCAAAAATAAAGAGCTGGCTGTTCATACCTCTGTTGGCGTTATGAAAGAGCTGTCTCCTTACAGCTATCAGTACAACGAGAAAGGAAAGCAGGAAATAGCCGTAAAATACCGGTTAGAAGGTAACACTGTCCGCTTTGATGTAAAAGGACACAACCCGAAGAACACACTCATCATCGATCCAACTTTCATTTTTGCTTCTTACTCTGGCAGTACAGCAAGTAACTGGGGTTTCACTGCTACCTACGGTCCCGACGGCAGCATGTACGGAGGTGGAATTGTATTTGGTCAGGGTTTCCCGGTTAGTGTGGGAGCCTACGATTCTTTGTACCAGACTGGCGGTGATTTCTGCAGCAATCAAAAAGGTGTAGACATTGGTATCATCAAACTTTCACCCGATGGTGCCAACCGCATTTATGCCACCTATATTGGAGGCAACGACGCTGACCAGCCACATAGCCTTATCGTAGATGCGCAGGAAAACCTTATCCTTGCCGGAAGGTCGGCATCTTCCGATTACCCTCAAAGGGGTGGAGGAACCATCGGCAGCGGCGGCGGTTTCGATATCATTGTTACAAAACTCGATGCCACCGGTGGTGCGCTGATCGGCTCCCGTCGTATTGGTGGATCAGGTGACGACGGCGTTAACATATCCAAATGCCATGACGGAGCCTCCTCGCTCCAACAGAATTACGGTGACGGCGGCCGGAGTGAAGTGATACTCGATGGTGGCGGAAACATCTATGTTGCCTCCAGCACCCATTCAAAAAATTTTCCTACCACCGCCGGTGCTTTTCAAACGGTGGCAGGCGGTGGGCTACAGGATGGCGTTGTTTTGAAATTTTCGCCAGATGTGGCTACGCTCAGTTTCGCCACCTACCTCGGCGGGGCTAATGATGATGCCGCCTACGTGCTTTCCATAAATCCATTCAACGCCTCCATTTATGTAGCCGGAGGCACGAGCAGTGCTAACTTCCCCGGCATTGGCAGTGGATCTCTAGGTAGTGCGAGCCGGGGCATTGATGGATATGTTGCTATTCTGAGTAATAACGGTTCTTCACTGATCAGGTCCACCTACATAGGAACCGCGGGAATCGATCAGGTGTACGGTATTCAGTTCGACCGGGCCGGGTTTCCTTATATCATGGGACAAACAACCGGTACCTGGCCCGTAATTCCTGCTACCGCCTGGAATATGAATGGTGGCAAACAATTTATTGCCAAGCTTCAGCCCGATCTCTCTGCTTATGTATATTCTACAAAATTCGGCACCAATAGTGCTGCACCCAATATTTCGCCGGTTGCCTTCCTGGTAGACCGCTGCGAAAACGTGTACGTGTCGGGCTGGGGTGGTACGGGCCTAGGAAGTTATCCCTCCTCAGGCACAACAGGTTTGCCGATTGTAAACGGCCTTGGACTGACCGTTAATGACGGGCGTGACTTTTACTTTTTTGTTTTAAAGAAAAATGCAACAGGTCAATTATATGGTGACGTGTTCGGACAGAATGGACGCGCCACAGACCACGTAGACGGTGGAACGAGCCGCTTCGATGCTGAAGGCGTTATCTACCAGGCCATGTGTGCCAACTGTGATGGTGGTCCGGGCATGCCGGCCAGTGGCTCCTGGTCTTCTACGAATGCTGCCGCTCCAACGGGTTGTAACCTGGGTATGGTTAAGATTGCTTTGAACCTGGCAGGCACTTCTGCTGCCATCCAATCTTCTATCAACGGCGTGCCCCGCGATTCTGCCGGTTGTGTACCGCTTACAGTTGACTTTCGTGATACGCTTTTGAATGCCGTTTCTTACGAATGGGATTTTGATGGTGATGGTATAACAGATGGTATCACTTTCCGCCCTGATACATCATACACTTACACAGCTGTAGGCACTTACCGCGTACGACTGATTGCGGTCGACTCCAGCAGTTGTAACGTGCGGGATACATCATACCTTAATATTAAAGTTGGCGAGCTGGAGGCGCTCCCGCGGTTCAGGGCGGACAGGCAGCCGCCTTGCCAGGCGCTAAGCTATCAGTTTGTAAATACATCTGTGGCGCCAGCCCTTCGGGCTTTTTCAAGCACTTCTTTCACCTGGAACTTTGGTGATGGCAGCCCTGCGGTGAAAGCGGGAGGCGGCCCCGTTCAACATACCTATGCCTCTCCCGGCACTTACATTGTCCGCCTCACGCTTACCGATACAGCTTATTGCAACGCGCCGGAAACTTATGTCGATACACTGAGGGTCGCCTCGTTCGTACAGGCAAGATTCACTGCACCGCCCAACGGATGCTCGCCGCTCGTTGCCCGGTTTAGAAACACTTCTGATGGTGGACAACGCTTTGTCTGGGACTTCGGAGATGGAAGCCCTGTGGTTACCGACCCAAGCCCCATCCATACTTTTAGGGTGACCAACACCACCACTTTCACCGTGACACTGAGAGCCATTGACTCAGCCACCTGCAACATTGTTGACGACACTACTGTATTGATCACCGTCTTTGGTGCGCCAACGGCAAGTTTCACCGTGTCTCCACAACCACCACCGGTAAACACAGCACTCACGTTCACCAATACATCCTCACCTGATGCCGTTCGTTTTAAATGGTTGTTTGGAGACGGAGACTCGTTACTCACTGCCAGCAGGCAACCGTTACAACACGAGTACAATGCTACTAAAACATACAACGCGCTGCTGATAGCCTATAATGCAACGAACTGTCCTGATACATTTCTCTTGGCCGTGAGAGCTGTGGTAGAACCGGCACTGGATGTACCCAATGCATTTACACCATTGAGTGGCGACCAAAACAGTGTTGTTTACGCACGCGGTTACGCTATCGGAAAAATGAAGTTTACTATCTATAACCGATGGGGACAAAAAGTATTTGAAACCGAAAACAGGCGCTCGGGCTGGGACGGTAAATTCAAGAATGTTTTACAACCAATGGATGTATATGCATACACACTGGAAGTAGAATTCACTGATGGAACAAAAGCAAGCAAAAAAGGCGACATAACATTAATTAGATAAATAGGGGGGTGTAGCATGAAACAGAAAATTTTACCTGTCATACTTATACTGAGCCAATTATTGGTTGGCTTGACTGTATTAGCCCAAGACCTTCATTTTTCGCAATTCATGAATTCGCCACTCACAACAAACCCCGCCAACACGGGCTTTATTCCTGATGGCGATTACAGGCTCGGGATCAACTACCGCGATCAATGGTCTAACATCATGAGCGTTCCTTATAAAACCATGAGTGTGTATGGCGATGTACAGGTACTTAAGAATAAGTCTGAGAACGGTTGGCTCGGTCTGGGAGGCGTCATTTTAAAAGACGTTGCAGGAAGTGGGAATCTCACCTCAACGAAAGTCTATGGTTCCATTGCCTATCATCAAACACTTGGCTACTCAAGTTTGCTGAGTCTTGGCTTTAATGTAGGATACGTCAACAAGCAGATCAATCTTACTAATCTTAAATTTCCTGATCAATTTGACGGCAAATTTTTCGACAACAAACTTTCTTCCGGTGCTTACTCTTATCTCACCAATACCTCCACCAATTACCTGGATATGCAGGTGGGCATGAACTATGCGTACTTTCCTACCGACAAAGTGTACTTGAATGCAGGTTTTTCAGCGCACCACGTTAACAGGGCAAAAGAAACCTTTTTTGGCGCAGATTTCGAACCCTCCATCGACAACCGCATACCTATGCGTTTCATCGGCTTTCTAAACGGAAGCTTCATGATCAATGATCAATGGATCGTGAATCCGAATGCCTATGTGTCTATGCAGGCGAAGTCGGCTGAAGTTGTAGCGGGTGTAAATGCGCAATACAACATTTCTGGTGATGGTGAGTATGTGCTTATCGGTGGCGTATACTACCGGCACAAGGACGCAGCCATCCCGATGCTTGGGTTGGGATATAAAGATTTTACTTTTTCTTTTACCTACGATGCTACAGTATCCTCGCTAAATCAATACAATGGATCTCGAGGGGCATTCGAGTTTTCTCTTACCAAGCAGGGCTTGTTTGATCAATACAATGGAAACCGGCGGCAGTCGTTTTGCCCGAGCTTCAGAAACCTTTAGAAACAGCTGATTCACCTGCCACTGCCTAATAGATGCTGTTGTTTCCTGAGGCAGCTATTTTACTTCGCCTCAATCGGCTACTACGCCAGTGGTGCGTTCAGCCTGGTATAATACGTGTTCTCCTTTTACTTTTTTTTATCCGATTTTTGTACCGTATTAATAATTTGTGTGCATGATAGCGGCTCCTCTGCGTCTACCCGTTTTACAGCAATTAAATTCCTTTAAATCCATTGTTGGCGAGCAATATGTTTTGGTTGACAAGGAAGCACTAGATCACTATGCTCATGATGAAACAGAAGACCTGCACTATCTCCCGGATGTCATCATAAGACCGCGAACCGCTGAGGAAATCAGCCTCATATTTAAGATATGCAATCAGCACTTAATACCTGTTACACCCCGTGGCGGTGGAACCGGGCTGAGTGGGGGCGCTTTGCCGCATTTAGGTGGCGTGCTGCTTTGCTTAGACAGGATGAACAGCATCATTAATATTGATGAACGTAACCTGCAGGTAACTACGGAAGCCGGTGTCATTACCGAAGTACTTCAGAATGCTTTGAAAGAAAAAGGGTTGTTTTATCCGCCCGACCCGAGCAGCAGGGGCACTTGTTTCATCGGCGGTAATATTGCCGAGAACAGCGGCGGACCAAAAGCGGTCAAGTATGGGGTAGTCAAAGATTACGTCCTGAACCTGCAGGTGGTATTGCCTACCAGTGAGATCATCTGGACCGGTGCTAATGTTCTCAAAAATGCAACAGGTTATAACCTCACCCAGCTTATTGTAGGCAGCGAAGGAACACTGGGCATTGTTACACAGATCGTTTTAAAATTACTTCCTCATCCAAAGCACGACCTGCTCATGCTGGTGCCATTCGGTTCTGCAGAAAAAGCCTGTGCAGCTGTAAGTGCCATTTTCATGGCAGGGTATACGCCAAGTGCGCTCGAGTTCATGGAGCGTGATGCACTTGAATGGGTGATGCGTTTTGTTGATAATACTATTATTCCGATCGAAGATCACATCAGCGCCCACCTGCTCATTGAGGTAGACGGCAATGACCTCGACGTGTTGATGAAGGAGATGGAGGGCATCAGTGAGGTAGCCATGGCCTTTGATTGCGGGGATATCCTGTTTGCTGATGATGCCCAGCAAAAGGCGGAGTTGTGGAAGCTGAGACGCCGCGTTGGTGAGGCGGTAAAATCTCATTCAATTTACAAGGAGGAAGATACGGTGGTTCCGAGGGCCGAACTTCCGGTGCTGCTGCATGGCGTTAAAGAGATCGGCAAAAAATACGGATTCCAGTCTGTCTGTTATGGCCATGCAGGCGATGGCAATCTGCACGTAAATATTATCAAGGGAAGTCTTTCCGACGAGGAATGGAATGGTTCTTTGAAAGATGGTATCCGGGAAATATTCATTTTGGTAAAATCACTTGGCGGTACCATCAGTGGTGAACATGGCATAGGGCTGGTGCAGAAGGAGTACATGGATATTATATTTGAAGAAAAAGAGCTTGACCTTATGCGTCAGATTAAAAAAGTGTTTGATCCTAACCAAATCTTAAATAAGGGGAAAATATTCGATGCCTGATATACTAAAAAAATATTCTTTGCTCCTGTTTCTGGTTGTTATACATCTTATATCGGAAGCACAGGATAGCACAGAAGAAAGGGGATTTAAAAAACAAAACCTGTTCACCGGTGGCAGTGTGTCGCTGTCTTTTGGTACCGGGAGTTTTCTGGCAGGGGTGAACCCTGTACTTGGTTACAGCCTGGCTGAATGGATAGACGCAGGCATTGCGGTGAACTATACGTACGCGTCGCAGCGGGGCGTGTTTTACAATGGTATTTACGTAGACGACAAGCTGCGTCAATCGATCTATGGTGGGGGGGTGTTCACGAGGCTGTACCCGGTTCGTTTTTTATTTGCCCAACTCCAGGTAGAACATAATTTTCTGAATAACACTTATGTGTTTGATAATGGATCGCCTTCTGATAAAGTAAATGTTTCTGCTACAAGTACGCTGATTGGTGCAGGCTACGCATCTTCGCGGCAACCGGGGTCGGGGAAGGCTTTTGGATACTTCGCTATCCTAATAGATGTGGCAGACAACCGCAATTCGCCCTACAAAGACGGCAGGGGCAGATCTACGCCCATCATA
>JBGTIL010000279.1:0-7292 GCA_041745695.1 Chitinophagaceae bacterium
CTTTTCCTGTTTTCATATTGCTAATTTTTAATGAGCCTGAACACCTGTACAGGATCTTTGCAGTAACGGTGGCGCTGCTGGTTCTCTTAACACATCAAAAAAACATTGGGCGTATTTTACGAGGCTGCGAGAGCAAAATGCCCATTCTGAAACACCGGGATCGCAAACGCAGACCCGGCAAATGAAGTAAGCGTTACTGTTAATGTACGCTGACTGTTTAATCTTCTTCGCTCTTTACTCGTCGGTACTTTGGTATAATCATTGAAATTATCACCCGCAAAACAAAGTACCATGGTAAAACACATAACCGCTTTTTTTTTAGCTGCCGCACTTATTGTGTCCTGCTCAACTAATCCCGTTACAGGACGTCGTCAGTTGAAGCTGGTTCCCGAATCGCAATTGCAAGGAATGGCAGACCAGGAGTACCGCAAGTTTCTTTCATCAAACAGAGTTGTAAGTCCTTCATCTGATAGAGATGCAGAAATGGTGCGCCGGGTAGGCAGGCGCCTTGCTGCTTCCATCACTCAATTTTATAAATCACAAAAAGGTGCATCTGTATTGGAGGGCTACGACTGGGAATTTAATTTGGTTAATGACAAAGCAGCTAATGCGTGGGCTATGCCAGGAGGTAAAATTGTTGTGTATTCAGGCCTCTTGGCAATCACACAAAATGAGGCTGCGTTGGCGAATGTTTTAGGTCACGAGATCTCACATGCGATCTTTCAGCATGGTAATGAGCGCATGAGCCAGGGTCTGGCAGCCCAGGGTTTTGGAACAGCGTTGAACTTAGCTGTAGCCAACAAACCTACTGCAACTCAAAATTTGTTTATGCAGGCTTTTGGTATTGGCACCCAGGTGGGTGTATTGCTACCATTTTCCCGGAGGCAGGAATTAGAATCGGACCGTTACGGCATGCGTTGGGCAGCTATGGCTGGATACAACCCACGTGAAGCAATTGCCTTATGGCAACGAATGGAAAAAATGTCTAACGGTCAGAAGCCACCGGAATTTATAAGCACTCACCCATCGGAAGGAAAACGTATTGAAGAATTAAAAAGATTTTTGCCGGAGGCACTGAAGTACTACAGACCGGGAAACAAATAATGTTTTTTATTAAATTAAGATCCTGCCTGCATCTGCATGGCAGGATTTTCTTTTTATAACCCTTTGTAGTTCACTTATTTTTACCTATTTTTGCACTTCCGTAGCCACCCCGAATGCCTTGTTGCAGTTAACCTGCTCCTTTCACAAAACGTTTTACATCTATGTCACAAACAATTTTGGAAAAGCTACAGTTAGTTAATGTGAAAACAGTTCTGATCCAGGGTTTGCCATCGTCGATAGAAAAACAATTTTGCAAATTGTCATTTGCTAAAAATCTCACTCCACTGTTAAGGACAAGGAAGCTTGATTTTGCGTTGGTGTTTGCCGTTAGCGAACATCAGTTGAACGGCATTCTTCAGGACATCATGCCTGCACTGCGGGAAGAAACAAAACTCTGGGTTGCTTATCCAAAAATATCTTCAAAAATTGTTACCAATCTCAATCGGGAGAGCAGCTGGCATGCCCTAACAAACGCCGGATACGAGAGCGCTGAACTTGTGGTACTCGATCATGTTTGGGTAGCAGTTAACTATAAAAAGGCTGAGCTTGTGAGCCTGGACGATCTGATCGACTTTCCCATAGCAGAACCTCATCCAATTTCTTCTAAACGTAAGGTGGCCCGGGCCTGAATCGTTTGATTGCTATCTTCCTATTTCCGATATCTGATCGAAGCAAAGCTTCCGCGGCAGACATTTGTGCACAGTCCATCATGTAGTCATGATGTTGAGGGATCAGCAACATAACATCGGTTATTGCTGAGGATTAACTAAAGAAAACACACGGTTGCACTTTCGTATTAATCGACTGCTTGCTTTTTCACAACATCTTTTGTTGCGTAAAACGAATAACAATATAACAGTGATTGAGCTGTGCGGATTGCACTGTTAGACATGCAAAAAATTTCCACTTTTTTTTGCCAAAATTTTATTAGAGGAAATATTTCTACACGTATAAAAACAGCCACTGATGTCAGCTTTCCGTTAAACGAAAAGATACCTTGGCATATTAATCGCAATTAGTACAACATGCTTAAAAAAACACAAGTAGCCTTGGGGCAAACACTAAGTAATATCGATCTTATATGTTTTTCACACCTGCGCTGGAACTTTGTTTATCAGCGTCCGCAACACCTGTTAAGTCGGTTTACAGAATGTACCCGGGTATTCGTGGTAGAAGAGCCCATCTTTCATGATGGCGAAGAAAAATTGCACATCAACAAGGAAGAAAATAATTTATATATAGTCATTCCTCATCTCCAACACGGACTCGATGAAGCTCAGATTATAAGCAAGCAGGCAAGCATGGTCAGTCAGTTGATTTCATCGATGAATATCAACAAATATTTTTCCTGGTATTACACGCCAATGGCGCTGGCTTTTACTCAGCATTTATCTCCTGAGATGGTGGTGTACGATTGTATGGATGAATTAGCAGCATTCAAATTTGCCCCTGTGGCTTTGAAAGAGCAGGAGCAACAATTATTGAATAAAGCCGACGTTGTGTTTACCGGTGGCTATAGTATTTATGAAGCCAAAAAACACAGGCATTCGAACATATATCCTTTCCCCAGCAGTATTGACAAAAAACATTTCGGCAATGCACGGAAGATCGATACTGACCCGGCAGACCAGGCTGATATCCCGCATCCACGGTTTGGATTCTATGGTGTGATCGATGAAAGATTCGATATTGACATGATTGCCGAGGCAGCCATTATGAAACCCGACTGGCACTTCGTGTTAATCGGACCGGTTGTAAAAATTGATGAGGCGACACTTCCAAGATTTCACAACATTCATTACCTGGGAGGGAAGAGTTACAACGAGCTCCCTACGTATCTGGCCGGTTGGGATGTAGCTACTATTCCTTTTGCGATGAATGAGTCCACCCGGTATATCAGCCCGACAAAAACACCGGAATACTTAGCCGCTGGAAAGCCTGTAATTTCGACTCCCATTAAGGATGTTGTTTCTCCTTACTCTGATAACGATCTTGTACACATAGCATCCAATGCGACCGAGTTTGTAAAACATGGCGAAACAATTCTTTCAATGCCGTCTAACAAAGAATGGTTGTTAAAAGTGGATTCGTTCCTTGCAGGAAACTCATGGGACAGAACCTGGGGCCAGATGGTGAAGCATATAGAAAATGTATTGGTGAGCTCTGTTGCATCAACTTCCGATACAATTAAAGACAAACGTTATACGTCCGCTGCATCCAAATAGGGCGTTACAATATTTAGTGAACAGATCAGGTGCTTGAAATAAGCACCTGATCTGTTCATACCCTAGCAACTTTTTGCACTGGCTTTTCCGTTGCATACCGCCAGGGGAATCATCGATTCCGGCAGTATTGTGAGCGTTGTTTATTACATGGTAGTGCATAAAAAGTAAAATCAACATGTCAAATTCGAATGTATACAGTGGTGTTCCTGAGGTGTGGGGTGGAATTGAATGCACAATCAATCGGGTTAAGGATGTGTTTAATGATCAGTTAGAACATGCCGATTTTTACCAGCAACAGTTTATAGATCCTATCATTAACCTGGGAATTCAGAAAGTGCGTTTCCCAGTTTTATGGGAGCGGCATCAGCCCGTTGCAGACCAACCCATTGATTGGTCATGGACTCAAAATCAGCTGACAAAGTTCGAAGCCGCAGGAGTTGATGTAATTGCGGGCCTGATTCATCATGGAAGTGGACCATCCTACACAGATCTTTTAGATGAAAATTTTCCTTTTCTTTTGGCTCAGTATGCAAAGAAGGTTGCCGAGCAATTTCCTACGTTGAAATATTACACTCCGGTAAACGAGCCCCTTACAACAGCACGTTTTAGCGGACTATACGGTTTCTGGTATCCACATGCTAAAACCGATCGGCAGTTTTTATTGATGTTACTGAATCAGTTGAAGGCAGTGGTGCTTTCCATGCAGGAAATAAGGAAGATTAATCCGGCTGCTGTATTAGTTCAAACTGAGGATCTGGGCAAAACCTACAGTACGAAAAGCCTTCAGTACCAGGCTCGTTTCGAAAATGAACGCAGATGGCTGACCTATGATTTGCTTTGCGGCAAAGTTGACGAAAAACACAAACTCTGGAAATACTTCAAAAAGTGGGATATCGATGCGGAAACAGTTCTTTTTTTCAAAAAGAACGTTTGTATGCCTCAAATATTTGGCTTCAATTACTATGTTACTTCAGAACGGTTTTTAGATGACAGGACCGAATTATACCCAAAACACCGAATTGGTGGTAACAAACGTGACCGGTACGCTGACATTGAAGTGGCACGGGTGCGGATAGAAGAAGAAACTGGCATAAAGGTGCTGCTGAAAGAAGCCTGGACCCGGTACAGGCAACCGATTGTTGTTACAGAAGTTCACCTGCATTGTCATCGGGAAGAACAACTACGGTGGTTCAAATATGTGTATGATGCCGCATCAGAGTTGCGCCAGGAAGGAGTCGATATAAAAGCAATAACATCCTGGGCTATTTTAGGTTCTTTCGGATGGGATCAACTGCTCACGAAGCCGAAGGGCGCTTACGAGCCAGGGGCATTTGATATCAGGTCGGGTCACCCCCGACCTACTGCCCTTGCAACCTACATACGCGAAAAGAATACTGCACCAAAGTCGGAGCACCTCCTCACGCAACAACCGGGGTGGTGGCACCGCGAATCCCGCCTGCTCATCAGGTCATCCTTGCCCCAGGCGCTCAAGGAAGATACAGGACACCGCCCACGGCCAATATTGATTGTAGGAAGGCGGGGCACACTTGGACGCGCTTTTGCTCGCGTCTGTACCAGCCGCGCAATCCCTTTTGTACTGGTATCGAGAATTGAGTGCGATATTTCTCAGCCTCATCTAATTGAGGAGGCTATCGAAAAGTACCAACCCTGGGCAATAGTTAATGCAGCCGGGTACGTGAGGGTTGATGACGCGGAACAAGACCCCGAAGCCTGTTTTAGAGATAACAGCATAGCTGCCTACAATCTCGCAGCTGCCTGTCAACGACATGGACTACAGCTCGTCACCATATCTTCCGATCTGGTTTTTGATGGCAAAAAGGGAACTCCTTATTTCGAGTCTGATTCAACAGGGCCTTTGAATGTATACGGTAAAAGCAAAGAACAAAGTGAAGAGCACGTACTGCTCGCCAACCCGTCGGCGTTAGTTATACGAACAAGTGCTTTCTTCGGACCCTGGGACAACTACAATTTTCTTCACTGGGTGGAACAAAGCCTGGAAGCGAATCAGGAAGTGCCCGTTGCTAATGACGTATATATTTCTCCGACTTACGTGCCCGACTTGGTGAACGCTGCCCTCGACCTTTTAATAGACGCAGAAAGGGGCATCTGGCATTTAGCTAATACCGGCGCAATTACCTGGGCTGATCTTGCCTACCGGGTAGCTAAAAAAATGCAGTTGAACAGTGTGTTGATAAAAGCAATTCCTTCTTCTCACCTGCACCTGCCAGCTCCGAGACCGCTGTATACTGTGCTTGGCTCTGAAAAAGGATCCATGATGCCGACGCTTGAAAATGCTTTCGACCGCTACTTTGGCGAAAAGCAGCGCCACAACGCCCTTGTAGCAGAAGGCAATAGTTAGTACTCCTGAAGATGTTGGGAAAAGATGCGGGTGAGTGACCGATGTTGGCACTTATCCGCATCTTATACTTTATAGTATGGTTGTACCATCCTCGATGTCCGCGATATAGTAGCTAAGGTCAAGCTGCATATGCTGTGTGTATGTCTGGCTCAGTTCTTCAACCAAACCTTCAATTGCGTCCTGCCGCACGAGATTAATTGTACAGCCTCCGAAACCACCACCCATCATTCTGCCACCAATCACGGCAGGTTGTTTCAGCACTTCCTCCACAAGAAAATCAAGCTCCTTACAACTAACCTCATAGTCTTCCTTCAGACCCTTGTGAGAGGCAAACATTTTCTTTCCCAGTGCTGCGATATCGCCTGCCAGTAAATCCTGGCAACCTTCCTGGAGTCGCTGGTTCTCTTCAAGCACATACTTGCACCTGCGAAAGATAACGGCGTCAAGGGGAGCCACAAACTCCGTCAGCATCGCCATAGAAACGTCTCGCAGGCTTCGAACTTCCTTCACATGCTGTTGCACCATAACCACACCTTGCTCACACTGTTCACGGCGCGTATTGTATTCTGTGGACGCCAGGGAGTGCTTTACGTTTGTATTCAACAAAAGTATTTTAAGTCCTTTCAGGTCAAAAGGAACGTATTCGAAATCGAGAGAGCGGCAGTCTAGCTTAATAACATGGTCTTTTTTCCCGAACACCGAGGCAAACTGGTCCATGATACCACAGAGTACACCTGCATACTCATGTTCGGCCTTTTGCGCAATTTTTACAAGGTCTATTTTTTCAACACCGAGGTTGAATACGCGGTTGAGCGCAAACGCTGTTGAACATTCAACCGCGGCCGAAGAAGATAAGCCAGAGCCTATGGGCACATTGCCATGAACTACAAGGTTGAAACCCCCGAGCTGAAATCCCCTTTTTATAAGTTGATCAACCACACCGAGTATGTAGTTCGCCCATAATTGCTTTGACCTGGCCAGTTCTGATAGTTTTAATGTAACATGCTCGTTGAACTCCTGCGAGTAGAGATTTATGAGGTCATCGCCACTTTTAGCCACAGCTACATAAATGGCCTTATCGATAGCTGCAGGTAGTACAAATCCTTCGTTATAGTCTGTGTGTTCACCAATGATATTTACTCTTCCTGGCGAACGAACGATCAAAGGCTCGCCGTCAAATTTCTCCCGATAAGCCGTTGATATACTCTGAATTAGATTGCTGTCTTCCATTTGGTTCAGATAAGTTGTAATGATTTTAATACGCGCAAACCTGTCTTTTTAGTGTTCAAGGAAAGCACATAAACCGCTTTCATCCATGAAATCACTTAGTTCACCGACAAATATATATTTTAACACGATTTAAAGCTTGGAGATAAAAAGATTTGCTCTTATTTTGATTCATAATCAGAACCTATTAAATCCAAACAATCCTTTATGTACTCCAAAGAATTTATCCCTCATGTGGCAGGAGATATCGATCCTGAGCTGGCCTATCGCTGGTCTAAAGAAAAAACTGCAGCCTGGTACCAAAAAAATGGTTGGGTAGTTGGTTGCAATTTTGTTCCACACAATGCCATTAACCA
>JBGTIL010000280.1:0-20515 GCA_041745695.1 Chitinophagaceae bacterium
CCCGCTATCCTGTCTAATCTGAAATTTTGTAAGCAGGACATCCTGCATTTCAAGCCCGATGTTGTTATACTGATCGATTACCCCGGGTTCAATCTGCGTATTGCTAAATGGGCAAAAGCCAGTCGTATTAAGACGGTGTACTACATTTCTCCGCAGGTTTGGGCCTGGAAAGAAAACCGCGTAAAAGCCATCCGTAAAATCGTTGACAGGATGCTAGTCATACTTCCTTTTGAAAAAGAATTTTACGAATCTAAGTGGCAGTACAAAGTTGACTATGTTGGCCACCCACTGGCGCAGGTGGTGAGCGACTTTCTGCAGCAGCACGCGCCGCAAAACGGACAAGGAAAACCCGTCATTGCCCTGCTTCCTGGCAGCCGCGAACAGGAGGTAGCTGCCAAGCTTCCACTCATGCTGGAAGCGAGCAAAGCCTTTCCTCAATTGCAATTCGTTGTGGCCCGGGCCGGCTCTCTCGACGAGGCCTTCTACGAAAAATTCATGCAGGATTTTGCAAACGTCAGTTCAGTTACTAATGCCACCTATGCCTTGTTGGCCCGAGCAACGGCAGCGCTGGTAACTTCGGGTACAGCAACACTCGAAACTGCCCTCTTCAAAGTGCCCCAGGTAGTTTGCTACAAAGGTTCACCGGTATCTTTTTACATCGCGAAAAAGTTGGTGCGTATTAAATACATCTCGCTTGTGAATCTGATCATGGACCGTCCTGTTGTGAAAGAATTGATACAGGAAGAATTGACAGTTCAAAACCTGGTAAGAGAATTAAACCTCATTCTCTATAATGAAGCAACAAAACTGCAAATAAAAACCGACTACGATCAATTGCAGGACTTACTGCAGCAAGGGGGAAATGCTTCCGAAAAAGCTGCAAACCATATTGTACGATTTCTGCAAACTACTTCCTGACACTAAGCTTGATGGCCAGGATGATCAGTGCAACGATAAAAAGCATTATGCTCAACCGGTTAATGCCGTGCATATAAGATATCCATTGCGTTTTCGGACGATCTGCATCAGGCTTACGCAAGTAGAGGTATTCTGCTAATTGTTTCAGAACGCTCATAAAAAAACTGTATCACTAAGATACAGTTAAGGGGAAAAATTGTTCGCGTAAATTCAATATTAAGGCGCTGGTGTACATCTTACATTGCCCGCCTTTTTAGACAAACCCCGTACGTTGTGACATTCCGGCGAGAGCGTAGCGATTGATGTGTTTGTTGTTGATTTTCTTTTGCGTTGCTGAACTCCGGCTTTGAACCAGGTTCCGGCTGCTGGATGGGCTACCGTTTCAAACTGAACGATAAGTTTTTCAAGAAAGGTTTTCATTTGTTAGAAATTGATAGGTTATTGGATAGAATCAAGACAGAAAAGTAAACGCGCGGTAGAAGAGATCAGCCTGCTTTCACTAAACTTTGGCAGAAACAGGAGACTTCCTCAGATCAACAAATTAATAGATACTCCGGAAAAATGCAACCCCAGTACTGCAAATCTGCGAATTCGAGCCAACTAATTATCATAGGTTGAGAGTTATCCCTTATACTCCATGCTTGAAAAATGTAACATTTCCATTGTGGCATCGAAGTAGAGAATTCAGGCACCGGTATGGGTGCCATAAAAATTAAAAAATTACTGGAACAGAACAGTACTACTACCCGCCGCGCTACAGAAAAGGAAAAGGGACGCGTTGGACTTCTGATAAGTAAGAGGTTTATAGAAAAAAACAGGGGTACCTTATCAATACAGAGCGACCAGGCAAAACGTTCCGGCTTTCTGTTCACGTTGCTATTACACAGCAATGGTCAAGTAGAAGAAAACAAAGATGCAGGCATTCGTGCGGCAGGTAGCACCGCACCCACCAGCATAGAAATCCCAACTTCAATGCCTGACTAATAGCGAGAAAAGATTCAGCACAGCAGTAATACTTTATACCTTTTCCTGAACTTTGTCAGCTTCTTGCAGCTTAATTTTATAAGGTGTACCACCAGAGCACAATGCCCGGTGATGGTACGCAAATCGTTTTCGGGCCCCGTGAAAAGGGAGAGTACGCATACAAGATAACAGCAATGCAGTCACCATTGTCGGGTTCTGTCCTTTCGATGGCTTAGGGTTTCCCAAAGTAGCAGGCACCGTATTTGATAGTTTTTGTCCGGTTCACTATCGCTGTACTTTATCCCGTTCTCTGTCTGTCTGTTACTACAAAATTTCTATTCACCGTTTGCTCAACGATTATAATTGTTATGTCAGAAGATTTACAAGACCCAGATTTTACCGAAGACGAGAAGCAACTGATGCAGGAATTAATGTCCGTTTCAAATGACGACCTTTCTGAGTTTGGTGAAGCGAGGCGCGACTTTCTAAAAATGATGACCCTTGCCGGTGGAGGAATGCTGGCCCTCCAGGTATTTGGCAGTGAAGCATTGGCAGCACAGGGGCTCTCTGAAACCGCCTTACCGGAAGCGGACATTGCAAACCTCGAAAACAGTGTCAACCTGGCTTTTAAGGTAAACGGAACCAAAAAAACCCTCACGGTCGACTCCAGGATGACCTTGCTCGACACGCTCCGGGAAAGGCTGCGGCTCACTGGTTCTAAAAAAGGCTGTGATCACGGGCAATGCGGCGCCTGTACGGTAATGGTAGATGGTCGCCGGGTGTTATCCTGTCTGACACTGGCAGCCTCCTGCGAAGGCAAATCGGTAACCACTATCGAGGGACTGATGAAAGGGGGCACCCTGCACCCGGTTCAAGCCGCATTCATTAAACACGATGGCTTCCAATGCGGTTATTGCACGCCGGGACAGATTTGTTCTGCAGTGGCGCTGCTTAGCGAAGCAAAACGTGGAGAAGTTAGTTATGTAACACAGGATGTTCGTGCACCAAGAACTTCGGTGAATCTTTCAGATGAGGAGATCCGCGAACGCATGTCGGGTAATATCTGCCGCTGTGGTGCTTATCCCAATATCGTGGCTGCTATCAGAGAGGTTCAAAGCGGTAAAGAAGTAGCGCAGGCCTGGGAGTTCCGTGACCAGGAAATTAGTCCGGCTATTTTATCAGGTAACCATCTTCAAAACGGAAGCGCACATGAGACCATTTAAATATACAAGAGCAACCGAAGTCGCAGGCGCTACCCAGCAGTCTTCCGAACGTGCCGGTGCTAAATTTCTGGCCGGTGGTACCAACATTCTGGACCTGATGAAAGAGGGGGTGGAACACGCTGAGGAACTCATCGATATCAGCAACCTCAAAGTAACAGAGATCAAGAAAATTGCCCAGGGCGTTAATACAGGTGGTGTTTCCATCGGCGGCCTCGGAAAGAATACAGAAGCTGCCAATCATCCACTGATCAGGGCAAGCTATCCCCTGCTCTCGCAGTCGATACTTGCAGGCGCATCGGCGCAAATACGCAATATGGCAACGAACGGTGGCAACCTAAATCAACGCACCCGCTGCCCCTATTTTTATGATGTTGCCATGCCCTGTAATAAACGGGCGCCGGGTACAGGTTGTGGTGCACTTGAAGGTGTGAATAGAACACATGCCATTTTTGGGTGGACAGAGAGCTGCGTGGCCGTGCATCCCTCCGATATGTGCATCGCGCTTGCTGCACTCGATGCGGTTGTGATAGTGCAGGGCGTTGCAGGTGCTTCCCGCTCCATACCATTTAGCGATTACCACCGCTTACCGGGAACCACGCCTGAAATTGATAATAATCTTAAGCATGGTGAGGTGATCACTGCCATTGAAATTCCACCCAACAAGTACGGCAATCATTCTTATTACTTGAAAGTGCGCGACCGGGCGAGCTATGCTTTTGCACTTGTTTCTGTGGCAGCAGCCTTGAACATGGACGGAGGTACTATACGCAAAGCTGGTATTGCGCTCGGCGGTGTGGCCCACAAACCCTGGCGTGCTCGCGAAGCAGAACAATACCTGGTGGGTAAGTCTCCAACTGAAGCAAACTTCAGCAAAGCAGCTGCTTTGGAGATGGCAACTGCCAAAACGCTCGAACACAATAAGTTTAAAGTTGAACTGGGTCAGAAAGCGATAGTCAGGGCTTTGATGCAGGCGGCAAAAGGCAGCGGCAAAGCCTGACACGGACTTTCACCAGCTAAACAAATTTTAAGACAGTTACTAAACAGAAAAGTCAATGAGTGATCGTATACAAACTGTAGGAAAGGGAGTGAACCGGATAGATGGGTTACTGAAAGTAACAGGATCGGCCACTTATGCAACCGATTACCCCATCGAAAACATTGCTTATGCCCTGCTCGTAAAGAGCACCGTAGCCGCAGGAAAAATCAGTTCTATCAATACTACCGATGCAGAGAAGTCAGCAGGAGTGCTGGCGGTCATCACTCATGAAAATGCACCCAGGTTGAATGTGGCTGGGGGGATCAGGGGTGGTGCATTGCTACAGAATTCGAACATAGAATTTTATGGGCAACATATAGGCATGGTCGTCGCTGAGACTTATGAGCAGGCGCGTCACGCAGCTTCGCTTATTAAGTTTAGCTATGACAAAGCCGAAGCAAAAGTTGATTTTGACAAACATCACAAAGACGCTACGCTTCCAAAAGATAAAGACAAAGCAGACTTTATTCGCGGTGATGCAGGAGCAGCCTATCAAACCGCAGCGCATAAATTAGAGGCTTCCTACAGTACACCCATTGAGCACCATCAGCCAATGGAACCACATGCAACCATTGCCGTATGGTCGGGTGAGCAACTCACTTTATACAACGGGTCACAGATAATCAATGGTGCACAAAATTCAGCTGCTGCCACGCTGAATATGAAACCAGAGAACGTGCGAATTGTTTCGCCGCATATTGGTGGTGGATTTGGTTCTAAAGGTGGACAATGGGCCAACATGGTATTGGCTGCTGTAGCCGCCAAAGTAGCTAATCGCCCGGTAAAACTGGCTCTCACCCGGCAGCAGATGTTCAACTCGGTTGGTCTGCGCCAGGCAAACCGCCAGAAGATTCGCATGGCAGCAACCGAGGAGGGGAAACTAAGCCTGATTGCACACGAAACGATTACACATTCTGCTATAAACAATGAATTTGTTGAGGGCTGCGGCGATTGCACAAAAGTGATGTACGACACACCCAACCTGTTGATCTCCTACAGGGTGGTGCCTATGCACATCATTTTACCAACGTATACCCGCGGTCCGGGAAAAGCAACCGGAAGTTTTGCACTTGAATCTGCCATCGATGAAATGGCCTACCAGCTGAAGATTGATCCGATCGAATTTCGCCTCCGCAATGAGCCGGCAAAAGATCCTTCTAACGGTAAACCATGGTCTTCCCGCACAGTAGTGCAGTGTTTGAAAGACGGAGCCAAAGCTTTCGGATGGGAGAAGCGAAAGCTGGAACCCCGGCAGACTACCAATGGCGATTACCTTGTTGGTTATGGCGTGGGATGCGGAACCTACCCAGCAAGGCAAAGAGATACGTCGGCAATTGTTAAACTAACCCGTAAAGGAAATATAGTACTAGCTATAGTGGAACTCGCCGCATCAGACCTTGGTACCGGAACGCATACCATCATTGCACAAACTGCGTCTGATGCACTTGGAATTGATATAGATAAAATAACCGTCCGCATCGGCGACTCCTCTCTACCGCCGGCGGCGGGTTCCGTTGGATCGGTTGGAGCTGCCAGCTTTGCCAACGCCGTGAACGATGCCTGTATCAAGCTGACCACCGAGCTGATGGCAACTTCCAATGCGAAGTACAGCAAAGCACCCACGGCGGTGCAATTGATGCTTGATCAAAAAAAGGATGCTGCGGAAACAAGAGTTGACTCAAAGCCACCTGCTAATGCAGACAATTACTCAGCCCACAGCTTCAACGCCAACTTTGCAGAAGTTTGGGTGAACCAGTGGACAGGCATGATTAAAGTGCAGCGGTTCCTGGCCGTTACCGGCGCCGGTAAAATACTGAATCCAAAAACCGCCCGGTCGCAAATCATCGGCGGGGTTGTATGGGGCATAGGTATGGCGTTAACGGAAGAGTCTATACTCGATCCACGCTGGGGAAATTTCGTCACCCGTTCCCTGGGCGACTACCATGTTCCTTCAAACCTGGACATCAAAACAATTGAAACGATATTTATAAAAGAAGAAGACACTATACCTAATAAATTAGGGATAAAGGGTATCGGTGAGGTAGGCATCGTAGGTGTTGCAGCAGCAGTGGCCAATGCCGTGTTCAATGCAACGGGTAAACGTATGCGCGATCTTCCTATCACACCCGAGAAATTGCTATAATACTTAAATGACGCCGCACTCCGGGGTAAGGACAGCATGCATTTATCTGGTGGGAACCTACCTAATTTTGCAATCACCTTATTAAAATGCCGTCATACCGTTTAATCTTTCTCTTTGGTTTCCTGATCCCAATCTTTGTTGCCGGTCAGACAACTTCGCTGAGCATTTCCGGTTCGGTAAAGGACGGTAAAACCGCAACCGCGCTATCTTTTGCAAATATTGTCCTGAAAAAGGCATTAGACAGTGCTTTTGCTGCGGGCACGATCACCAATGAGGCGGGCAGGTTTGAACTTGGCGGTATAGGTCCGGGGGAATACCTTTTGCAGATCAGCCTGACAGGTTTCAAACCAGAAACACGCCCCGTGCTTGCCGGCAAATTGAGCGCTTTCCTAAACCTCGGAACCATTGAGCTGCAACAAGACACCCAATTACTAAGTGAAGTAACGGTAAGGGCTAACCGCCCGGATGGCGTTGATACAAAACTTGATAAAAAAACATTTACCATTGAAAATAATGTTGCCCAGGCAGGTGGTTCCCTGCTTCAGGCACTGAGGAACCTGCCAGGTGTAACAACCGATGGCGACGGCAAAATACAATTGCGTGGCAGCGAAAATGTAACGGTACTTGCAGACGGCAAACAGACCGCGCTCACCGGTTTCGGAAATGCAGGAGCCCTTGACAACATACCCGCTTCCGCAATTGAAAAAATAGAGCTCATCAATAACCCGTCTGCCAGGTATGATGCCAATGGCGGAGCCGGTATCATCAACATCATTTACAAAAAAAAGGCACAGGAAGGTTTTAATGGTAAAGTGGGCTTCATGCTGGGAGCGGGTGCCCTCTGGCAGAAAAAAAAGAGCCTTCCTTCCATCCGCCCGCAATACCAGGGCACACCCAAGGTAAATCCCTCACTCACCCTCAACTATCGGAAAAAAAATTACAACCTCTTCTTCCAGGGTGACTACCTCTATAACAAAACACTAAATAAAAACGACTTTACCGATCGTTTTTTCTCCAGCGGTGACACTGTTCGAAACCAGGTAAAAAGAAACCGGATTACCACTGTGGGCACGCTTAAGAGTGGCTTCGACTGGCAGATGAACGCCAGTAATTCTTTCACTGTGTACGGCTTGTTCAGTAGCGAATATGTGAGGGATTACGGCGACATTCCTTATTTCAACAACAAGCTTTCTGAGCGCAGCAGGCTGTGGCAATTTTATGAAGATGAAGTAAACACCGCCGCTACCGGGGCTGCCTCTTACCAGCATAAATTTCCGGAGCCGGGGCACCTGTTGCAGGTTGCAGCCAACTACACTTTCCATCGGGAGGATGAAAAATATTTTTTAACCGACACGCGACCAACTTACACAGGCCGCGATACGTTTATGCTGCTGGCAGATGAAAATGTTACCGACCTGCGTGTAGACTACTTCAGACCCTTAAAAAGCGGACGCGTGGAGGCAGGAGCCAAATTTAGAAGAAGGACCATACCTACCAACATGCGGTTTTTTCCTGGTATCAATTCTCCCCTCGACACCAACGCGGGCGGTGAGGCAGCTTACCTGGAGACCATTCCTGCTCTGTATGGCAACTACGTTTACGAGAGTAAAAGGTTTGACGTAGAAGCCGGCATGCGCGTAGAATACGTCCGGCTGAACTATCGGGTGAATCCTGATCACAACACTTATAAAAGTGAAGGTTACAGCTACACCCAGCCCTTTCCCAGCATCCGTTTGGGCTACCAGTTGAACAGCAGCGATAAACTCTCGGCATTTTACAACCGCCGGGTAGACCGGCCCGACGAAGTAGACATAAGGATTTTTCCAAAATATGACGACCCGGAGATACTCAAAGTTGGCAACCCTGGTCTTCGTCCTCAGTTTACCAATTCCATTGAAGCAGGTTATAAAAAAATATTGGCGGCAGGATCTCTTTACACTGCGCTCTACTATCGAACCACCAACGGCACTATCACGAGAATTGGCACCATACGCCCTAACAGTACCATCATCTATTCTGTGTTTCAAAATGCAGGGCGCAGCTCCAATGCGGGGTTGGAAGCCGTATACCAGCAAAGCTGGAGCAAGTCCTTCTCATTTAATATCAATACTAATATTTATAAAAACACCATTAATGCTTTCACGGTAGAAAACAAATATCCAGTACCCACGACCTTCACTGCCGGCGATGAAAGCGCAGTTTCCGGTAACGTCAAGATCAACGCACTGGCTGATCTGAAACCCGGCTTCAATCTGCAGATCACAGCCATTTACCTCGCCCCGGATATTATTCCGCAAGGCAAAATACGCTCCCGTTATTCGGTAGATGCGGGTATGAAAAAAGGAATGCAGGGAGGAAAGGGGGAGATCATCCTCAATGCTACCGACATCTTCAACACACTGCGAACTGCCAGGGAAATCAGGGGCACAGGCTTCCGTTTTTCCAGCACCGACTATTATGAAACGCAGGTACTCCGCATCGGCTACAGCTATAAATTCTAAATGGTTTTAATATTACACTTTCTGTTCCGGAGCCAGCGTGCTTTAGAAACAGCCCATCTCATTTCGGTCTCTGTTTGCCTTACCAGTCCATTAAATCCCACGCGCTCACATAAGCTTTATGCTGTTCCGCGTAGGCAATGAAACTCGCATAGAAAGGATGTGCACTGAGCGTTGCACTGTCGCCTACTACTACCAGTTTCTTGCGTGCTCTTGTCATTGCTACATTCATGCGGCGCGTGTCTGACAGAAAACCAACGATCCCTTCGGCGTTGCTGCGCGTCATGCTAATAAAAACAGCCTCCCGCTCCTGTCCCTGGAAAGAGTCGATGGTGTTCACAGACACGAAAGCGCGGACTTCGTCAAACTCCGGCATGTGCAGCACCGCCTGCTTCAATGCCTCCACCTGGTGGCTGTAAGGAGAAATCAGTGCGATCCGGGGGAAATCACCGGGTGCATAAAAAGCTTTCAGCTGGTCTACCAGGTGCAGGACCTGCTTCAAAAGAAAATGTGCTTCTTCTCTGTTTGATAGGCCTGTACCAAGCTGCGTTTCCTCAAAGCCGCAGCCCGCAGTGTCGATGAATGCAAGCGGCGTGTCGCCAGGAAAGAGAAGGTGACCTGCTACAGCACTGTTGGCAACCACCTGACCGTCGTAAAATTGCTGCGAAGAAAAGCCGGCAATCGTTTCATGCATGCGGTATTGCTCCTCCAGGCGTACTACAGCCTGGGGGTGTAGTGATGCACATTTTTCCAAGAGCGTAGCGCTAAGTCCGGCACGGGCAGCGACCGTGGATTTGATTGTTGGAGGCAGCTGGAAGTGATCACCTGCCATAACCAGCCTGGAAGCTTTTAAAACCGGGATCCAGGCTGCGGGCTCGAGTGCCTGACCCGCTTCATCAATCACCACAGTGCCGTACTTCAGATGCCGTACGGTATAGTGATTAGAACCTACGAGGGTTGCTGTTATAACCTGTGCCTTGTTAAGCACATCGCCGACAATATAAGCTTCTGTTCTTTCTACTTCCTTGGCAATATTGCGTGCTTCTGTGAACAAAGCCTTGCGTTGTTCCCTTTCTTCTTTTCCGAAGTTGCGCTTGTATTTCTGCGCCATGCTGCGGTAGTCGCCGGCCTGTTTTTTCAATCGCTTGATCTCCTTAAAACCCGGGTGTGCATTTATCCTGCTGTCGAGGGTGAGCGCTGTCAAGCTTTCTGATACCCTTGCAGGATTACCTACACGCACAACGTTTAAACCCGCATCCGATAACTTTTCAGTGAGGAGGTCTACGGCGGTATTGGAGGGTGCCACTACCAGGATCTTTTCGCGGTCTCGGTTGTGCAGCGCTGTGATCGCTTCAACTAAAGTTGTGGTTTTACCGGTACCCGGCGGACCGTGCACAATGGCGAGCTCATTTGCTTCTAGGATGTTGGTAACGGCTGTCAGTTGGGAGGAATTCAGGCTCGAAGCCCGCGTGCCAGGCACATCGCCTGTTGTATCACTTTCAAGAAGCGGTTGTGCATGAACGGTAGGCTGAAGGCCGCCGGTTAAAATATTTACGAGCCTGCCCTCTGCCTTTCCGGAAAGCTGTTGGGCTTGTGTGAGTGCAGCCTCCATTTCCTTGTAACTATTCTCGTCGAAAATTGCATCTATACCAAGCTTCCCATCCCCCGCCCAATCCGGGAGTTCATCTGTGCGCAGGGCTATTTTCAAACGGTTGCCATTGATATAAGAAACAATGCCTTCCAGCCTGTGCAATCTGGCATCATGATTAGAGAAAAGCACAGCGGCTATGCCAAACCGCAGTTGGTGTGGCTGGTCGAGGTGGGAGGTGCGTTCTACTTCTACGGTGAGGTAGTCGGCACGGCCGATTTCTGTATCCTTAATGGAAACAGGATACCAACTCAAGCCCGCATCCCGCCGCTCTGCGGCAGAGAGCGTTTCAGTTAATTGTTTATTCAGCCTCCGGTCTTCTTCTTTTTCTATTTGCAGCAGGGACCGCAGGCTGCCAAAATAATCCATCGGGTAAAGATAGGGGCACACAGCAGCTGAGAAAAAGCCACCTGGTTTGTATTAGTAAGCAAAGTACCAGTTAGCCCCGTAAAGCCTCTTATGGCGGCGTTTACCATCAGGGGTTCTTGTACAGGCCTGTATTTCCCTTTTCCCAGAGCGGCATGAGTTGCTCTACCACCTCAGGGTGCTGAGCAGCAATGTTTGTTTGCTCGTAGGGATCCAGGCTGTGATCGTACAACTCTGTTACAGGAGTGTCCTTTCTAAAATATTTCGTCAGCCTGTACCGGGCAGTGCGCAACGTGATACCATTGCGGTAATAACTGTAGGCAACATTTTCCCAGTAGGTGGTCGCTTTCTTTCCCAACAGGCGCACCAGGCTTTTACCGTCGGTGGGCTGACGCATACTAACACCGCAAAGTTCCATTAGCGTTGGATAAATATCCACGGAGCTGACTATCTGTGATGAAGCACCTGCGGCCTTTCCTGGTACCTTTATTATCAAAGGACTGCGTAAAGACCATTCCCTGATCGTATGCTTACCCCATACACGGTTGTCACCCAGGTGCCATCCATGATCGCCCCACACCACAACAATGGTATTCTCGTACAGTCCAAGTTGTTTAAGAGACCGAATCAGCGCACCCACCTGGGCATCTATATAACTGATGCTGGCATAATAACCGTGTCTTAGTTTTCGCGCATAAGCATCAGACAGCGGTTTTGCTAACCCGGCTTTCTCTTCACCTAGTTTATAGGAATTGAATTCACCGCTCTCCTGCAGGCTGGAAAGGTGCACGTTAGCGGGTAAGCCAGGTGCAGGGGAAAGTGGAACAACTGCCTGGTCATACAAATCCCAATATTTTTTAGGAGCATTAAAAGGCAGATGTGGCTTGAAAAATCCCACGCCTAAAAAGAACGGTTCTGCTCTCTTACGCAGCTCCTTTAATTTGCTGATGGCAAGAGCAGTTGTTAAGCCATCTGGGTAACCTGCATCCGACACTGTTGCTGCCTCGTAAGGTTTGGAAGCACCTTTTAAACTATTGCGATTAGATCCATCGGCATATCCGAAAAAAGCATTCCACCCTGTGCCCCACGTCCCAGGGTCGAAAAGCATTTCGTTCCAACTGCGAGGCAATTCCATTTCTTTTCCTTTTGGCTCACCGTACTTATAGATGTAACCGTCGGGAGCGTGCGATATCTTACCAATGCCAACGGTGTAGTATCCACTAAGCCGAAGGTTCTCAACGAATGATTCTGGTCTGCTGCTGCTCCCTTTCGCTTTCCGCAATTCCAATACATCGTTGCTGAGATCTTCTGCAGACCGGGGCCACCTACCGGTAAGCAGACTCATGCGGGAGGGACCACAGGTAGGAACGGTTACGAAGTGATTTGTAAATATAGTGGCCTCTTCAGCCAGTCTGTCAATATGAGGCGATTGCACAATGGCGTTGCCGTAGCAACCAAGGTCTGGCCGGAGGTCGTCGATAGCAATGAAAAGTACATTGTACCCTTTTTTGATGGCTTGCTTTTTATCCGGCAAGAAACTACGGTGACTGCCGAGGGTAATCAGCAAAAGCAACAAGAAACTTCGGCTAAAGGCAATGTTCATACCAATACGTTGTTTCTAAGATACAATTTGGTAATGACCATTGACGCGGTATCTGGTCAATGCATCAATTTTTGGTAGTAAACAATGCCGTGGGGCTGATGGAAGGACAATATGAATTGGCGGGTCAGGTTGTACAAGCAATTACAAAGGGCAGTCGGACTCAGCATAAGAAAAGGCTTTGACTTCAGCATCACTTGACCCCTATTCCAATCGTTATATCTCGGGTTGCCGCCGATATCTATAGCAGGCGCTTGTGCGGTTAAGGCTGTTGGCGGCAATAAGTCAGGATCGAGTGGTTGAAATAATCCGATCAAATGCAACAGTATTAGAATATGTCTTATTATGACTAACTTTAATATCGATCAATGATCATATAAAAAGCGACATTGGTGCGTTGTGCTAAGGAGTTCAGCTCTTACACTTAAAATCAAAAAATAAACGGCGCTGTCTGCGGCCACCTTGACGCAGCTTTTAAAGAAACGGTTATGAAATTATATACAGCTTTAATTATTACAGTCAGCACTACGATGCTGCTTCATTCCTGTGTGAAAGAATATTCGGACACGGGTGGTAAGAGAAACGAAAATGACACGCTGCCTGCCAACTATCCTTTTGCCACCGGTTACTGTGATGGCATACATCTTGGTGTTGACGTTCTGGACACAAGTTATTACCGCCCCAACCTGTCGCAGGTGCTGCCAACTTCTGCCATGCTCGACATGCCAGTTCCGGGAGACCAGGGGGGTCAGCCGTCATGTGCCGCCTGGGCCACCATCTATAGTGCGGCAACACAGTACAAGCATAGAACCACAGGTGAGCCTTACAGCGACACTGGAAACCTGAGTGCAAAATTTACGTATAACCAGATTACGAAAGGCGACTGCAGGTGCACCTCGATTATTGACCATCTGTATTTACTAAAAACCCAGGGAGCGCCTTCGCTGGCAGTAATGCCTTCCAATGCTGGTGAATGTTCCCTGCAGCCAGACAGCGTACAAAGAGCGCGGGCCGCGCCATATAAAATAAAAGACTGGCAAAAACTGGATATGCATAATTTGAAAATAATCAAGAAAGCGATTGCAGAAAAGATGGCGGTTGTGTTTGCTATATCCGTTGACGATGGCTTCAAACACATGAGACCACCATTTGTATGGAAAAACAGGGAAGGTGATATAGGAGAGCCTCATGCTTTGGTAATATGCGGATACGATGATAGCAAAAAAGCATTTCGTTTAATAAATTCCTGGAGCAAGCGCTGGGCCGATGGTGGCTTTGCCTGGATCGATTACGATTTCTTTCTTAAAAACGTATTTGAAGGAGGCTATATTCTGCTATAAGCGCGCTATTCGGTTAACTTCAGTTTTAAGAAAGGCGCCGTTTGCACCTGCGACTTTCTGCGCACTCGCCTTAGAAAATGCTTCACTATGACGCCACAGTACCTGGATAGCTCGATCCGGCAATTTGAGTATTACAAAAAGCTTGGCGACAAAACATTCGCCCAGCTTTCAGACGAGCAGTTGTTCTGGCAACACAATCCCGAAAGCAATAGCATTGGCGTCATCGTACGACATCTTTCAGGCAATATGCTTTCCCGGTGGACCAACTTCTTAACGACAGACGGAGAAAAAGAATGGAGAAACAGGGACACAGAATTTGAGAACGCCGTTCACACAAGGCAGCAATTACTCGATAGATGGGAGGACGGTTGGAGCTGCTTGTTCACAACACTGAAATCACTTACGACCAATGACCTGCAGAAAGAAATTTACGTAAGAAACGTAGCACATACAGTTACAGAAGCGATTAACAGGCAACTGGCGCACTATCCCTACCATGTAGGACAGATTGTATTTATTGGAAAACTGCTTCGCGGCGAAAATTGGACTTCATTATCGATACCCAAAGGAAAATCACAGGCGTATAATGCAGGCAATTTATCAACGCCGTATAAAAAACATTTCACTGATAAACGCACCAACGAAGATCAGTGAATGGCTCCTTAGTGGTTCTGGGTTGTATCCTCCAATCTGCAACGAATGAATCGTCTTATTGCTACAGCCACGTCACCTGTACATGCGCGGCAGATCTTTTTCAAATAAAGTAAACCGATCGTTGTAGAACTCCATAAAATTGGGTACACTGCTATGACCGGGAAAGGGAGCATAGTAATGTGTAGCGCTCCGCTGATCGTTTCTCCAAACCAGCACATAGGCCAGTCGCAGCCGCCTCTGCTTTATCGTTTTGAGCAGCACATCTGTCCACCACCTGGCATTGGGAATCGACTCAAGACCAGTTTCTGTGAACGCCGCCAGCTTGCCTGCGCGCCTGGCATAATCGGAAACAATGCGCAACTTTGCACTTGCCTTATCCAACCTGTACCCATCTCTACCCATGTCGCCGTAATTATCCATTCCTACCATATCCACCCAGTCGTCGCCTGGGTACCTTTCCAGGAATGCTTCGAGTGTGGAAAATTTATTATCCGGCGAAAAAGCATACAGGAACTGGTGTACACCGATGCTGTCTCGCAGGTAGGAGACCGTGAAACGCCAGAGAGCAATAAACTCATCTCTTGTAGTATGGCGCTTGCCCCACCAGAACCAGTCGCCATCAAATTCATGGAAGGGCCGGAAGATAAGGGGAACCAGTTTACCGTCTGCACCGCGGGTCTGGAGTGCCCATTCACCAATCTCCCTAAGTATGTCTTTGTATTGCCGGTGTGCTTGTCCACCGGGAATAATATACCGCACACCGGGAAGTGAAACGGAATCTTTCCAGTAAAATCCGCCACCGGAAACAGGGTTGGAGAAATGCCAGGCTGCGCTAACCACGCCTCCGCGATTGTAAGTATCAACTACGGTTTTGCGCACAGACTCCCGGGCTCGCACAGTCTCCACTGCCGAACGGCCGGTGAAGCCACTGAAATCAACGCCAATGACTGCTGGGTGTGAGCCTGTCACTGATTGAACATCTGACCGGTTGGGATCGCCTGACCATCCGTGGCCATACTCCGTAGCATGCTGGTGCCCGAAGAGCGTATGTTTCTTAGAAAGTTTTTTGAGATTTTTAAATAAGGCAACCGTTTCCGCTGTTGCCTGTGCATCGGCTGGCCGACTTCTCTGCGCCGCAAGAAAACCTGGTATGCAGGCTGCTATCAAAATTAAAAAATAGTGGTTGTGCATGGAGCGGCGACTTGTTCGATCAAAACTAATGGGGTTAGCAATCAAAACCATTTGATTTTACACCAATCTTTAAGACGGGTGCCCGATCAGACACAACCCACATTTCGACCTGATATAAAAACACATTTCAGCAAGCCTGCGTTCGTTTTTTTTCTGACGGTGGCATGCATTGTGATCACATTCACCTGTTGGTCCCGACAATTCCTGTACGCCTCTTTGAGACGCGTACTCCATCCTGCGCCCTAACAGGCAAACAAGGAGTAATGTCACAAACGCTGCCAACTCAAAACTGGTATCCTAATTGCACCCAGCCGAGTAATCAATCCGACGATTGATATTTATCGGAACCGGAGATTTTTCAATTAGAAAATATTGCACATTTGAACAACACAGGTATGAGCTTTAAAACAGTTCTAGGTTTTATAATACTGCTGGCTATCGGACAACAAGCGTACAGCCAAAAAAGAACAACTGCAAAGCAGAAAACTGCGCAGAGTAAAGTTATTGACTCGGTTCAATGGAGGAAAGAAAATAATATAGTAAACCGAGACTCTGCTTTTGCTAACCCCTACTATGGCATGCAAAAATTACTGGGTGGCAACTCGCGTTTTCAAAACAACAAAAGTATTTTCCCCAGGCAGAACCCAGAACTAATTAAACGTTTGTCAGATGGACAATTGCCTTTCGCTACTATAGTAGGATGCTCAGATTCAAGAGTTTCCGCTGAGATTTTGTTCGACCAGGGTTTTGGCGATCTGTTTGTTTGCCGTACCGCTGGTCAGGTGATGGCTGAAGCTACCTATGGCACGATTGAATATGCTTATCTTAATCTTGGTACCAAACTAATTGTTGTACTAGGTCATACAGGCTGCGGAGCGGTTGATGCAGCCATCAAGAGACCAGAAGCGCCACCGGGGCACATTGTATCATTAATCAATGCTATTAAGCCTGCAGCCATAAAAACTGAAAAAATGCCCGGCAACAGATTGAATAATGCGGTGCATCAAAACGTTATCAACCAGGTAAACGAGCTAAGACAGCTCGAGTCAGTATTAAGCCGTGCTTATGAGAAAGGTCAATTATTGATCGTTGGAGCAGTGTATGATCTTGGCACCGGAAAGGTTGAATTCTTAAAAGAAACTTTAAACAATCTCCCTAATACCGGCTACTCAATGCGAAATATAACTGGGTTGTAGCCTCCCGATTAGGTTGAAGCATCAGATGTTGTTGCTGAAACATTGCAACCTGCGATTTTTTACGGGGGTTAGACGGGGGTCTTATCCAACAGTGTCTTTTATAAGCTACACTGAACTGACCGGCATCTCTACAAAGCTCTTTTAAGTTTCGGGAAACCAGGCGCGTAAAAACAACGAGACCAACGCTGTAAGCTCCTTGTTGAAACCTTTCGGCGCGCATCAGATCATTTGTTTCTCAACGGCATTCCTGATCAGAGATGCGGTGTTCTTGACTTCAAACTTGGCCAGCAGGTTCTTCCTGTGCGAATCAACCGTAGTGCTGCTGATGAATAATTTTTCGGCAATCATATTATTTGTCATGCCATCCGCGATCAAATGCAGCACTTCCTTCTCGCGACGCGTAAGTATGATTGTTTTGCCAGGTGCATTACGGATGGTTTGTGCCACCTCAATGCTCAGATAGATTTTTCCTTTTGCAACTACGGCGATAGCTTCCAATAGTTCTTCCCGGGTTGCATTCTTAAGGACATACCCAGAGGCGCCATTGAACATCATCTTCTCAATAAAGCTTTGCTGATTAAAGGTGCTCAGACCGAGGATGAAAACCGAAGGATATTTCTCCTTCACCTCTTTGCATAGATCAATACCGCTTTTATCGGGTAAACTGATGTCCATTAAAATGATATCAGGCTGGTGCTCCTTTAAAAAGGAAAGGCAGGAAGCAGCATTCGTTGCATGACCAAGCCACTGGATACTATTTTCTACCTGTAATAAAGATCGAATACCCTCTATCACCAGGTAGTGGTCGTCTACTATAAAAAGCTTTACTACCATCTAAACATTGAGTTCTATGTGAATGGAAGTTCCCTTCCCCAATTCAGATTGCACGTCCATCTTCCCTTTTAAATACTCCACACGGCTTTGAATATTACTCCACCCGATACCCTTCGACGAATGGAGGATATTGGTGTCGAAACCCTTGCCGTCGTCTTCCACGGTGATGCTGCACAGGTTAGCATTTTTACTAATTTGAATAATAGCATTTTCCGCAGCGGCATGTTTCATTGTGTTATTGATAAGCTCCTGCGTGATACGGTAAATAGCAACAGAGGTTGTCTGATCAATCACTGTTCCTTCCAACCCGAGCGTTTGGCAACTGAGCTTGATTGCGCCTGTTTTGTTGATATCTGTACAAAAATCTTTCAATGCAGTATCCAGGCCAAATTTAACCAGTGCCTCGGGCATCATGTTGTGGGCTACACGCCGCATCTCCTGTATGGAACTGTCCAGCATATCCATGCTGCGTTCAAAGGCCTGGGCATTGTCAGGCGTCATTATTAAATTTTCTTTCATAGTATTTAGCGAGTATTTGATTCCAGACAGGAGTCCGCCCAAACCATCGTGAAGATCCCGGGCAAGCCTTGTTCGTTCCTGCTCCTCTCCTTTTAGCACGGCTTCTACAGCGCTCAACTGCTTTTCGGTCTCAAGTGTATTGATCTTTTGTTGTTGCATTTTTTGCCGGTGCCTGTAGCTGCGATAGGAAAGTAATGAGATGATCAGGATGGTGGCACCAGTTCCGGAGATTATATAATTGAGCGTATTCTTCTTGCTTATGGATAACTGCTGCACCAGGGTTTGCGACTGCAACTGTTTGATCTGGCTTTGCTTCTTTTCAGTGTCGTATTTCTTTTCCAGTTCAGCCGACTGTTGTGAAAGAATTTCGGAGACAAATGCCTTCAGACTGTCATTTACCTGCTGGTTGAAGTCGAACCCCTCCGATATCCTTCCTGTGGCGAAATAAATAGCTGAAAGTAAATTCAATATGTCGATCGTTTCCTTACGAAGCTTGTGCAGGGTGTCGATCGCATAAGCCTGCCGGGCATAATAATTGGCAGAATCAAACTGCGACTCCATTAAAAAGGCAGTGGCTATAGCACGTAGAGCTAGTGCTTCACCGTCAACCGAACCGATCTCCCTGTTAAACCGCAAACTCAGCGTGCAATACTTTTTAACCTTTGCCGGATCGTTACTTTTCAGAGCCATGTCGGCTAGGTTCATCAAAACAGCAGACTGTACTCTCTTATCTTTTTTTCTTTGTGCAATGCTCATGCTTTCATTCAACATGATCTCTGCTTCCCGATATCTTTTGAGAGAAATGTAGTTCATAGAAAGATTAACCAGGCATTTTACCAGCAGCATTTCATCCTTGAAACCACGTGCAGCCCGCAATGCCCGTTCGCCATGAATAACTCCCTTGTCGTACTCCGACCGGTATTGATAGAGTATTTGCAACGCATCATCCATCTTTGCCTTCAGCAGGTCATCGGTTGTATTGTCCACTACCTTTCTTCCCTCCAGCGAGTATTGTAAAGCCTTCTCAAAGTCGCCTTTTTCACGGAAGGCGGAACCTATATTTAAATTAGAAATACCAATTTTAACCCGGTCGTTCATTTTGATACTTACTGCCAGCAGCTCCTGAAAAGTGAGTAGTGCACTGTCGAACAAACCGCGTATATAATAGCCCTGGGCTACACTTGTCAGAGAATTATAAAGACCTTCGTTGTACGCAAGCTTTCTGCTCAAAGCTTCTGCTGCCCGGGCATAGCGGCCAGCTTTCACCGGCTCATTGTTTTCAATTTCGCTTACGTAAGCCAGTAGTAAACCTACTCTCCCGGTATCTTCAGCCTGCCGGTTCAATTGTTTAAGTAAACTGTCCTGTACGGCCGTCTGACCGTGGGTATGCATGGCAAATAAGACAGTACATCCAATAAGAAGCGCCGAATTTTTCATCAGTTAGCTTGGCTTTCATTATTACAGTACAAATAAACCACTATCGGAAAAAAGGTTCTCTCCCCTTTTTCCATGATTTTTCATTGCTCTCATAAATATCCTGTTTTTCAGGGATGAATATTCACTTTGAGAAACATCACTTTTACTGGAATTTAAAAACCGCGATATAGAAATGCATCTATTCTTGTTTTAGCCAGAAAGCAGTGTAATGCATCGTAGACACCGATAGAAAGCGCGACTAATAAATATCCCGGTTACATCACAAGAGCCCATTCGCAGATATTGGTCTCGCTCGCCGAAGACAGAAGATCGGAAACAAAGAGCAGCCACTTGTTTCGTACCCTTCCAGACGACAGCAATTATAGCGGATGCAAAATTCTGAAGGCAGCTCAGTATACGATAAACTCATATATAACAGATAAACACGGCAACCGCTATTGGTACTGTCCACAACGCTCCTGAAGTTGACGATGGGAGGAAAAGTACCAGCAGGGAGTGAAGATGAATTTGCCCAATAAACCTTCTAACAATGAAAAAATATTTTCTGTCGCTTGCCATTTTATGTTCCGCAACATTTGTTCTTGCCCAGGCTGACAAAAAACCAATCGCAGCAGGTAAACCTCCCACACCGTCCGACATTAATAAAATGTTGGAAGAAGAGATGAAAGGGATGAGTCCAGAAGAAAAAGCAGAGATGCGAAAAATGATGAAGGGGGTGATGCCGGCCTTGCAGTAACATAACAATAAAATTGCCGACTATCCTGAGTTCACCAGCAATACACAACTGGTTCCCAAAAGAAATGCTGAGAGAATAGGTGCGATGCCAAAAAAGGTTTTGGTACAATCAGATATTGGGGCTTACGCGGCGGCCTTATTTACCAGGATAAGTGCAAGGGGAGATGCCCGTGAGATAGCACTGGCGAAAAAGATCATTGCACAAAATCCGAAA
>JBGTIL010000281.1:0-3630 GCA_041745695.1 Chitinophagaceae bacterium
CGATAGCCGGGGTGTTGTTCTGGATCTTTATTTTTTCTGTATCGCTGGCAGTGATCATCCTCCAGGAGAATAAACAAAAAGAATTAAGGGTAAGAAAAAGCATCGCCGAAAAGTATGACGAGCTTTCCGACCCTTCCGGGGAACGTACCCTTAGTATTGCACTTACCTACCTCGACAATGATTTCCTGGCAACTAACTTTAAACGATTCCAGAGAAAAGCACAGAACCGTTTTCTGCGCGACAGCATCATCAGCGAGAACATTACCGGTTACCTAAGAAAATACGACACAAAGATCTACGTGTTTGATTCGTTGAACAGGTCGGTTAACAATACCGATCCGCTGAGCTATGTAGAACTGAACAACCTGTTCACCACGCAGAGCAAGCCAACCAAGATCCCCGATCTCTATTACCACGAAACCTCTTACGACCAGTACACTTACATCACAAAACGTGTAATCAAAGATTCTAACATCATCGGTTCTTTCTTTATAATCTCTACTCCAAAAAAATACAGCCAGGATGCGCTGTACCCCGAATTGTTCAGCCGGGTAAATGAAATGGATGCGGAAAATTCTTCTATGTATGCCTATGCGGTTTACAGTAACCGGCTCCTGATAGCAGCCAGCACCAAGTACCCGTTCAGGATCAATCTACGGGCCATTGAAGTACCTGTGGTAGAATTCGATCGTGTGTACAACGAAGATTACGACGAGCTCTGGTACAGGGTCAACAGTAACAAGGTGGTTGTTATTGCAAAAAAACAAGATTCGCTCATTGAAAGCATCACCTTGTTTTCCTACCTGTTCTGCGCATTTTTATTCCTTGTAGCCCTGTTGCAACTGGTGTCGTTCCTGCTCAAGGCCGGTAACGATCTGCAGGCGCTGGGTCGGTTCTGGCAGATGAATATCCGGTCGCAGGTTCACAGCACCATCATCTTCATCAGTATACTTTCTTTTCTCATTATTGGTGCTGCTACTATCAAATTTTTTATTGGGAGATACGAGCGAAATAACATCGATAAGCTTAGCCGCACAGCAGGCATTATGGTGCGGGAAATGCAGAAGCGTGTAGAGGCATTCGACACGTTTGACGACGTGGTGAAGATCTACGATTCGGTGACCAATGCCAACCTGCAAAAGTTGATAGGGGAGGTGGCAGACATCCATAACGTTGATGTGAACGTTTACGACCTGCAGGGCAATCTCCAGGTGTCTTCCCAATCAGAAGTTTACAAGCGTGGAATTCTGAGCAACAAGATTCACCCCGAAGCCTTTTATCACCTGCACCGCATGCGGCAGGTACAATATGTACAGGAAGAAAGTCTCACTTCCCTGCGTTACCTCAGCATCTACGCTGCTGTGCGCGACGAGAAGGGGGATGTATATGCCTATCTCAACATACCTTACTTTTTGTCGCAGGTAGACGTGAACCAGGAGATCTCTAATTTTCTTGTGACCATCATTAACCTGAATGCATTTATCTTTTTGATAGCCGGTGTAATCGCTTTATTTATTACCAACCGGATCACGCGGTCTTTTTCGATCATCGGCGACAAGATGAAAGCCATACGGCTGGGTCGTACCAACGAAGAGATTATATGGAACAGGGATGACGAGATTGGTGAGCTGGTAAAGCAATACAATATCATGGTACAGCAACTGGAGCAGAGTGCTGCAGCATTGGCAAAAAGCGAGCGGGAGGGCGCCTGGCGTGAAATGGCGAGGCAGGTAGCCCATGAAATAAAGAACCCGCTTACGCCGATGAAGCTGAGTATCCAATACTTACAGAAAGCTATTAATAACAACCAGGACAATGTGAAAGTGCTTACTTCCAGCGTAGCCAACACGCTGGTGGAACAGATAGATCACCTGTCGAAAATTGCAGCCGACTTTGCACGCTTTGCCAACATCGGTAACCGTCATGTTGAGTTATTCGACCTGCGCCAGGTGCTGGAAAGTTTGAAGGCGTTGTTTGGTTCCAATCCACATGTGCAGCTCACCTGGCAGCGAATACCGGATGAAATATTGGTACGGGCGGATAAAACGCATATGAACCGGTTGTTCACCAACCTGCTCACTAATGCTATTGATGCCTGTAGTAGCCTCGATGAATGTCGCATTGAGATTAGTGAAGAGATCATTGGCGACCACGTGCTGATACGCATCCGCGACAATGGTGAGGGCATACCAGAAGACATGCGTTCCAAAATATTCACGCCCAATTTCACCACAAAATCTTCGGGTACCGGCTTAGGACTGGCGATGAGCAAAAGCATCATTGAGCAGTCGGGCGGCGAAATCTGGTTTCAGACGGCAGAAGGGGAAGGCACCACCTTCTTTGTGCAATTGCCTATTGCCATTGCATTCAAGGAAGCAGCCGCTTTGTAATGGACTTTCATTACTGACAACCCGGTAGGTGAACCGGTAATCGAATTCATTAAAGAATTCCTTTCAGTTTTTTTCTTGCCTGTATAAAAGCTTCCAGGTCTTTCCTGCCGAAGCTGCTAAGATTGCTTTCAGCGGTAAGTCCGCCCTTTTGCGCTGCCAGCACACCGTATTTAATATTGTCGAATTCGCCAATCGTGTGTGCATCAGGGTTAATCGACAGCAGGAGGTTTTTTTCAAGTGCATAGCTTACCCATTCCCATTTCATATCCAGCCGCTGTGGGTTGGCATTGATCTCTATCACTACGCCCTGTTCGGCACAGGCATCGATGATGGTGGCATGATCTACGGGGTAGGCAGCACGTTTGAGGAGGCGCCTGCCGGTCATATGACCTAGTATAGTCAGATGAGGATTCTCAATCGCACTCAGCAGGCGCATCATAGCCTTCTCTTCTTTCATTTGAAGATTGCTGTGTATGGAACCGATCACCAGGTCGAATGAGCGAAGCACCTTATCCGGGTAGTCGAGCGACCCATCACTCAGGATATCACTCTCGATGCTTTTGAAGATTTTAAAAGGAGCCAGCTTTTTGTTCAGTGCGTCTATGTATTTATGCTGTTCCTTGATGCGCTGTTCTGTGAGTCCGTTGGCGTAAAAAGCGGCCTTGGAATGATCAGAAATGACCAGGTATTCGAAACCCTGTTTGATTAAAGCGTTTGCCATTTCTTCAATTGTGTTGCTCCCGTCGCTCCAGTTGCTGTGAGAATGGATGAGCCCTTTTACATCGCCTGGTTGTATCACGTCGGGCAGTTTACTGGCTTTGGCTTTCTGTATGGTTGCTCTTTCTTCGCGGAGAAAGGGAGGTATGAGTTGCAAATCAACCGCCTTGAAAATTGCCTTTTCGTTCTTGTAGCTTTTGGTGCTGTCCCACCCGTCCAGTTTTTCGAAGGCAGTAAGGAATGCCTCGCTGCAGCTGGTCGTGAACAGAAGCGTTGACCAGGTGTTGGCATCAGCGAAGTGAAATTGAAGTACCAGTGTGTCATCTGTATCGGCTACCAGTGTATTCGATGTTTCTGAAAGAATATTCAATCCGGCATCGACCAGGTAGCCCTTTAATTTTTTTACGGGTGTGGTGGTCACCCACTCCAGCCTCTCTATTACTTCGAGCTGCCGGCGGTAACTGCCGGTTACTTCGAGTACATCGTCGGGGAACGCCTCTTTCATTTTCTTACCGAAGGCAGC
>JBGTIL010000282.1:0-2897 GCA_041745695.1 Chitinophagaceae bacterium
TTCCCGAAAGTGTGATCATCCGCACATCCTGGGTGTACTCCATCTACGGGAGCAATTTTGTAAAAACAATGGTGCGACTGATGCGTGAAAAACCAGCCCTGAATGTGGTTTCTGATCAGTGGGGCTCGCCTACACATGCGGCTGACCTAGCCGCGGCGATTTTGCATATTATCGAAAATGCACAATGGACACCTGGCATCTATCATTTCAGCAATGAAGGCATTATCAACTGGTACCAGTTTGCCGAAGCAATACGCTCGGGTATCGGTTCCGCCTGTACGGTGGCGCCTATCGCCACCGAGCAATACCCTACGCCTGCTGCACGCCCCAAATATTCAGTGCTGTCTAAAGAAAAGATCAGGCAAACCTATGGGGTGATGCTGCTCCCCTGGCAACAAAGTCTTGATGAATGTCTGAAAAAACTTTCTACCTGATTCAGGAAACTTCAGTTGGCGGCAATAGCGTCATCAAAAGAGATGGCTCAGCAACAGGGTATGCAAAAAGCGGAAGTAAATAAGATAAATTTGTTTCCGGATCACCCGCTCCCGCGTTCAATTAAAAACTATGAAGTGGTTTCTTCTGCTGCTCCTGCTTATACCTTTCGTTTTTACTCAATGCCGCTCTAAACAAACCAAACTTATTCTGGTAGCAAGAGATACGACCATCACCAGAGTAAATGCCTTCTCAGAGCTGTTTCTGGATAGCATGCAGGTGGAAAGTTTTATCGCCTCCCGCGAACTGGATGATTCATCTGCCTACCTGCTTCGGAACTTTTACAATACACGGAACTACCAGTTTGCCTGGTTTACCAATGACGGACTTGCCGAGCAGGCGAGTGTGTTCTGGAATCTTTATACCCAATATGCAGACTACGCGCAGGATAGCATACTTGTAGACAAACAGCTGCGGATGGAGATGGAAGCCTACGACAGTCCGGACACTGCATTTAAAGCTTCCACTGCACGGATCGCCCAAACGGAGCTGCTTCTTTCACAGCAATTTTTTAATTACGTACGACATGCCTATGCCGGTAAGGTAGATCCTGAGGAAATGAAATGGTATATACCCAGGAAAAAAGTAGACGCAGTTGCCCTGCTCGATTCACTCTTGTCGAAAAAAGGTGCCAGCCTGGACAAATGGGAGCCGCTGAACAAGCCCTACAAACTGATGCAACGAGCGTTGGTAGACTTATACCAGGTTTCTAAAAATGGTGGCTGGGATAGTTTGTTTATAAAGCCGGGTGATAGTTACCAGGAGGGCAACAGTGGTTCCTTCGTAGCAGCCTTAAAACAACGCCTGATACTGGGAGGTGAACTGAATGAGTTGGATACAACCGATGTTTTTACCAGCTCGCTGACCACGGCCGTGAAGCAGGCACAGTCTAGCTTTGGATACCGGCAAACAGGGGTAGTAACCGCGGGCCTGGTGAAAGCGCTGAATACGCCCGCAAAAACAAGGATAGAACAGGTACTCATTAATATGGAGCGAATGCGCTGGATGCCTGAGGAGGAACATGAAGAGCGCATCATCGTTAATATCCCCGAATTTAAGATCCACGTCTTTAATGATTCGGGTAAGGCTTTCGACATGGACGTTGTAGTTGGCAGAGCCGGCAATCATACGGTGGTCTTAAATGAGGCCTTGAAGTATGTGGTATTCAGTCCTTACTGGAATGTTCCTCGAAGTATCGTGAAGGCCGAAATCTTACCTGCGCTGCAAAAAAATCCGAACTACTTAATCGAGAAGAACATGGAGCAAACCGGCGGCAGCGACTCCCTTCCTGTAATCCGGCAAAAGCCTGGCGGTAACAATGCGTTGGGTCGGGTGAAATTTATTTTTCCTAACAGCTATAATATTTACTTTCACGACTCTCCTGCCAAGTCTCTTTTTAAAAGAGAGAAACGAGACTTCAGCCATGGCTGTATTCGTTTGTCTGAGCCACGAAAACTCGCCGCTTACCTGCTCCGTCATCAGCCGGAGTGGACATCGGAACGGATGGATGAAGCCATGAGCAGCGATACTGAGAAATGGGTGAGCCTGCGAAAACCGGTACCCGTTGTAATCTCTTATTTTACTGCCTGGGTAGACAGTGCCGGACTGCTCAACTTCCGGGAAGACATTTACAACCACGATAAAGAAATGGCCCAAAGGCTCTTCACCCACACCCCCCGGTAAACCCTTCCGGGCTGATGGCAGCACTTAACCCTGGCACAATGCAGTGGAAGTGTAATAAGCAAGCCGTTGCCTGCTTCATCCCGTGCTACTTTTGCATGTGATTATACCGACAGACCGCTCGCATTTATGGCAGCAGTGGTTCGATCGCGGTGTCGGTGCATGTAGTGCCACAGGAATGGAACTGCATACGGTTTTCTCTTAAATAAAATTTCCATGCTTTATCAAAACAAACTGATTAGAACATCCGGATTTGTTAATGGACAGTGGGTTCAGGCGGCGACCCCCAAAACATTTGCTGTATTAAATCCCGCCACTGGAGCCACACTTGCCGAAGTAACGGATATGGATCGTACGGACGCAGAACGTGCCATTGATGCCGCCCATGCTGCCTTGCCCGCTTACAGGTCATTGACAGCCAAAGAACGATCGCAGTTGTTGCGCAGGTGGTTCGATCTCATCACTGATCACAAAGAAGACCTGGCTAATTTGATGACCCTAGAGTCGGGGAAAGTAATTACAGAGAGCAGGGGAGAAGTGGCGTATGGTGCTGCGTTTATTGAGTGGTTTGCAGAAGAAGCAAAACGTGGCTACGGAGATGTTATCCCTTCAACCAAAAAAGACCAACGGTTGCTGGTTTTGAAACAACCTGTTGGTGTAGTCGTTGCCATCACCCCGTGGAACTTTCCGCTCGCTATGATCACCAGAAAGGTAGGTCCTGCGCT
>JBGTIL010000283.1:0-2220 GCA_041745695.1 Chitinophagaceae bacterium
CTCCCTCTTATTCCTCCTCTTACTATTTTTACTCGTCACTACATTTCAATTATAGCAAGATGAATCAGCACAGTGAAGCCTTTGACCGTCTGGTGGTGATAATGACTGAGTTGCGGGCACAGTGTCCCTGGGACAAGAAGCAAACGATCCATTCCCTCCGGCAGATGACCCTCGAGGAAGTTTACGAGCTGACCAGTGCTATCACCGAAGAAGATTGGACAGGTATCAAGGAAGAATTGGGCGACCTATTGCTCCACATTGTTTTTTACGCGCAGATAGCCAGCGAACAACAACGGTTTACACTGGCAGATGTGCTCAACGCCATTTGTGAAAAACTGGTGTACAGGCACCCGCATATATATGGCGACGTACAAGTGAACGATGAAAACGATGTGAAACGAAACTGGGAAAGTTTGAAACTAAAAGAAGGGAAGGGCTCTCGGTTATCCGGATTGCCTGCAGCCCTGCCTTCGCTGGTGAAAGCCATGCGCCTGCAGGAGAAAGCTGCCCAGGTAGGCTTCGACTGGGACAACCGGAAGCAGGTATGGGACAAGGTACAAGAGGAAATAGGAGAATTGGAAGAGGCGATCGCGCTGCAGGACAGGGATAAAATAGAAGATGAATTTGGCGACGTTTTATTTTCAATGGTCAATTATGCGCGTTTCTTACAACTCGATGCCGACAATGCACTGGAACGTACCAACAGAAAATTTTTAACCCGTTTCAATGCCATGGAAAAAAAGGCAGGTGAGAACGGAACATCCCTCGAGCATATGAGCCTCGTTGAAATGGACGCACTCTGGAACGAAATCAAACAACCTTCTTGAAGTGGTATCCCTTCAATATACGCTTGCCTAAAGTAGCACTGCTGCTCTTCGCAGTTGTGCTTTTCCTGTTATCGCTCATTTCCTCATTTTACTTTCGCATCAACCCTTCGGTGGGTTACGAACAACGCCAGCTAGAACGCTATATACACGCGCAGCAAAAAGACTTCGACCGCTTCCTTCACGACTCGGTTCTGATCCGAAGCCTGGTGCAAAAAGATGAATCACTGGCCGAGTACAAAGCGATCGCGGCTAAGGACTATGGTATCTTTCTTTATGCCGAGTCGTTGTCGGATGAGCAGGAACTGTTTTTCTGGAACAACCAAAAAGTAGTGCCCCCCCAGACGGATTCCAGTATCGCAGACGGCGAATACTTTCAGCAACTTCCCAACGGTTACTACGTGGTGGTGAAGCGCACCGTAGCACTGCCCGGCATGAGCAACAACGTTGTTGCCTATGCGATGATTCCTGTATTGTACAAATTCGACTTTCCAAACTCCAGCTACCTCCGCACTCAGTTTGCCCACGACGCAAACGCTATCCGTAAAATAGACATCTCAGAAGAAACCACCGATTATGTGGTGCTCTCCGTTTCTAAAAAGCCGCTATTCTACGTAGACCGAAAAGCCTACATGCCGGTAAAGCAGCACGATTCCATCACTGCCTTTCTCAGGATTGTTGCGTTTATATTGTTACTCGCATACCTCCACTTTATTGCAGAATCAGTAACCCGGAGGTTGGGTGCCACGCGCGGGATCCTGTTCCTGCTGTTTGCCCTGCTCACGATCAGGATCATGCTCTTCGTTTATCCCGATCTTTTTTCTTTCCGGCAATTTGAATTATTCAATCCTTCTATCTACGGCACCATAGACAACTGGTTCAATCGTTCCCTGGGCGACCTCCTAATTAATGCCATCTTTTTTTGCTGGCTGGTAGTTTTTTCCTGGTACAATATCGGACCCTACCGCAAGCTGCCCTACTTCATCTATGGCAGGCGGGTACCGCTTGCAAGCGCTGCCGCATTGTTCTTTTTGATCGTTAGTACTTTCCAGTTTGCCAACGTGGTGCGCAGTCTTGTGGCTGATTCAAAAATATCTTTCAACGTTATTGATTTTTTTAGTCTTGATGTTTTCACCGTGCTCGGCTTTGTGATTCTTGCCCTGCTGTCTTTATCTTATTACTATTTCACCCGAGTATTGTTCCGCGTTATTTTTCCGGCCTTTAAAAACATCTTATACCTCTACCTGCTGCTGGCCTGCATCGGCTTGCTTTACCTTACGCTGCGATCGGGGAGTAGTATAGTGCTTTTCCACCTCCCGGTATTGCTCTGGCTGCTTATATACACTTTCATACTCAGCCAGGAGCAGTTTATCATCAACCGTTTTAAGGTCACGAT
>JBGTIL010000284.1:0-2783 GCA_041745695.1 Chitinophagaceae bacterium
ATTGCGGCCCACTGCCGACACATGGGAGCAGGCGCTGTTGAAAACTACCGACCTTATGCAGCCCTGCAGCAATAAACAGTGCGACCAAAAATGGTTTGTATTCGACAATACCGCCTCCCCCAAGTGTCCTTTTTGCGGCACCCCTATCAAAGGAGCACTTCCCATTCTTGATTTGTACTATCAGTTCAAACCCACCGTGTGGAAACCGGAAAACCACCGGCTTATGGTTTACCACAACCAATATCTTTATGGATGGCACGTGAACCGGCATTTAGTGCGCAATGAAAAGCTCACAGCACAACAAAAAATACCGATGGGCTATTTCACCTTTCACCAGGGCAAATGGGTGCTTGTAAATCAAAAGCTCTCTTCCCTGAAAGACCTGACAGAAGACAAAGAGATACCGATTGGCACCATGGTTGAACTAATCGATGGAAAAAAATTACTCCTCTCCAATGAAGAAGGAGGAAGAGTGGTAGTGGTAACCATGGCTAATAAATAGATAAGACAAGTTAACCGCAGAATGACCCAACTTTGTTTCACCCCTCGTGACAAGGCGGGGTGAAAAATTTTAAAATAAAACCGTAAAACGATATACAACATGAGACTTAAACCAGCAGGAATCATCGTCATTCTCCTGATCATTGGAGTGCTCGCTTATTTCGCCCTGCGCCCCCGAATGTCCGAACTCCGCGAGGAGAACGGCACTGAGCTTTCGCAAAAACAGGAAGATCGCGATGCGTCTACGCGCCCGGGCACAGAGCCTGCTACAACCACTTCTTCTGACGCAGGCAGCAGCACGAAATCGAATACTGAATCGAGGCAATTTAATTACACACCGGAAAAGCCCGAGAACGGGACCCTTCGTGGAGTAGTGGAAGTTGGTGCTACAGGGTTCAATTCTTTTGTCATCAATAGCGATAATCAGAATCGTTGGGAAATTATATCCAAAGATTTTGGAGAATCGCTTGCTTACGAAGGGCTTGCCACAACAGATGATATTCGTCTTGGACTAAAGAAATACCTGGGCTCGATGTTCGATAAAGGAGTTACCAAAAACAACATGCACTTCGTAATTTCTTCGGGTGCACAGAAAGAACCAAAGACAGGTATCATCAGCAACGAATTGAAGAAAATTGGCTATGTAGTGAATAATGTAACTGCCGACCAGGAAGCGAAGTTTGCACTGAAGGCCACTATCCCACCCTCCTTTGCCGACAATTCTTTCATGGTAGACATCGGTTCCGGCAACACAAAAATTTCCTGGGAAGAAGGCGGGCGTTTGCGTACGATGGAGCTACCCGGTGCCAAGTACTACGAAAAGGGTACTACCGACGACGCGGTATATAATGAAGTAAAAACCAAAGTGAGCGCGATACCTGAAGGAAAACGCAATGTAGCTTTTATACTCGGCGGTGTACCCTTCACGCTCGCCAAACAACACCGCACCGGGGAAGAGCGCTATACAGTACTCAACGCGCCAGGCACCTACAAAGCAGTTGATAAAAAGATGGCAGCGGGTTTGAACATTTATAAAGCCATTGAGGATGCCACGGGTGCCGACACTTTTGTATTTGACTGGGACGCTAACTTCACGATTGGTTTCCTGCTCGGACTGAAAAAATAAAGATCCGTCTATGAGTTTTTTGAAACAGCTACTTACACCCTTCGTGGCTTTTGATGAGGATGGAAAAGAAGTAAAGCCAAAGCCGGTGCCACCGGTGATTCAGCCGGCTGCGCAAAATAATGCGGGTCCGACACCAGACGAAAATGTACAGCATCCACTGGTGACTGCTGCGCCACTTGTGCCTGCGGCTCAGGTGCCAACTTATTCGCCGGGAGGCACGATCACAGGCGCATTACCAGAGCATGAGCAGTACTTCGAACAACTGGTGGCAAAGGCAAACGCCAGCAACCCCCTGTTTGCCGGTGCCGATTACAAGGAATTTGTAGACAGCAAGGTAGATATCGACGACATTACGGATGAAACCCTCCGATATAAAACAGCCTTCAGTGTGCTTAAAGGTTCGGGACTTACCCGCGACAAACTGCTCTCTACCGGTCAGGAGTACCTGAATATTATCGGCCGTGATCTCAATGCTTTCCAAAGTGCCCACGGCCAGCGGTACAAAAAAGAGGTGCAACCAAAAGAGCAGCAAATCCAAAAAAAGGCCGAAGAACTATCGGCATTGGCATTAAAGATGTCGGTTCTGAAAACGGAGATAAATGGCCTGACCCAGGACATTACGATCATTAAAGAGCAGCTGGCTACAACCAAAAATTCTTTCCTGCTGGCAGGCGAGAAAAAGCAGCAGGAAATACAAACAGAGCTCCAAAAGATCGCTCAGTATTTTTAGCAGCAACGGCAGTGAACTGCATGGCATACATCTCCTAAAATTTTCGGGATCAATACAACAAAGTCCTTGTCTACGCTGCATCAGCAGGGCACACAAGGACTTTGTCATTCAATAGTTAACGCCCCAGGTACTTTACCATCCTGGATTTTGTCCCAGGTTCGGGTTGCGCTGAAACTGCGCCAGCGGAATGGGCCAGAGGTAATTTTTAGGTTCTGTAAACACTCTCTTGGCGTAAGCAATAATATAACCTTGTGCATCTGTTGGCAGGTTGGTAACGTCGGCAGCGCAGAACGCCAGCGACTTTTTCATACCATTGTCATCCTGGGCTAACAGTGCTCCCTGTTTCCAGCGGAGCAGGTCAAAATAGCGCTGGCCTTAGTGCCATTTCTACACGGCGTTCTCTTCTTACTTCCGCGCGCAGGTCGA
>JBGTIL010000285.1:0-3111 GCA_041745695.1 Chitinophagaceae bacterium
CCGGCCATTTCAGAGATAGAAGCGGGTAACAGAAAGGTGGGTGCAGAGGAACTGATTCAATTTGCGGACTTGTACAAGGTTGACACCTCGTGGTTGCTGTTACAAGATGACGAGAATGACCCTTACATATCCGGCCAACTTAAATTGGCAGCGAGAGAATTAAGCAAAATGAGTCAAGAAGACCGAGAGAAGCTGCTTCACATCCTTAAAATCCTACCGAAATGACCAGAACCATGACGCCATCTTATAAGAGGGCTTTGCTCCAAGCCGACGATGTAAGGATAGAGTTGGGTTTTAACATGTTCCAACCTATCAATATTTATGATGCGTGTGCAAGGCTTGGACTTACCGTGAGGTTTGTGGATTTAAGCATGGAAGGCATGTATGCAAGGCAACAAGATGGAAAGAATCCAACTATATTGCTTTCCAATCAGCGGCCTCTGCCACGGCGAAATTTTACCTGCGCCCATGAACTGGGGCATCACGTTTTTGGGCATGGGTCCAAATTAGATCCTCTGTCCGAGCGGGTAGGGGAACCAACTACTTTTGATCCTGACGAAATGCTGGTAGACTGCTTTTCCGGAGCACTGCTCATGCCAGGGGCGGGTATTGAAGCAGCCTTCGCCAAGAGGAAATTGACTGGCTCAAATGCTTCTCCGATTGACATTTATACAATATGTTCTGATTTCGGAGTTGGATATCAAACTTTGGTCAACCACTGCAGGGCTATGAGAATGATTCCCGAGAGTAGTGCCCTAAGTCTTTTAAGAGCAACGCCAAAAAAAATATTCACGAGTTTCTTCGGGACGGGCTCAGACAATTCACACTTCAAAGTCATGGATAAGCACTCCAGGTCGTCGGTTATTGATCTGGAAGTGTCAAATTTTATAATCCTTCCTGCAAATGTTGAAGTCGAAGGAGATCATATCCGACAATATCAACAAACCGTTCTCGGAATTGCATACGTTGCAATAAAGCCTGGTATTGTGCGTGCATCTAGGGTCAATGGAAGTTGGAGCGCCTTTGTCCGGGTTCAAAACTTTCAATACGTTGGGCTAGCAGAAAACCGTCACTTGGAAACTTCAAACGATTAAACATGAATACGAAACCTTTTGTGATCGAAGAAACTAACATTTCACGTGCTTGGACTACAGCACTTGAAAGCGCTGATGCAGAAAAAAACCGAGAAATTACCCCGCTCGTATTGACGCTTACAGGGTTCGATGAAACCAAAGAAGTTAGGGATGTCTTGGATAAAGCATTGGAAGAGGACAAAAAAAATTCGGTGGATACAGTCGCGGAAACCATATTCCCTCTTTCCCTCTATAGACTTTGCCGATACGATAGGAAGGCATTTTACAATGAATACATTGCAAACTTGCCTCGCATTCACAGGATAGATAAACGAAATAACCGGGGAACTTATTTCGAGCGACTTATAGCGTTCGATGGCCATATCAACCAATTAGAGATGATTATAACATCTCTGCAAGCGGATAAGAGCGTTAGGCGTTCCAAATTGCAGGCGGCCATTTTCGACCCTGCTAAAGATCATCTAAATGGACCTTATCAGGGCTTTCCATGCCTACAACATGTTACCTTCTTTGTAAGTAAAAATGGCGGATTAGTTTTGAACAGCTTCTACGCTATTCAGCTGCTTTATCAAAAAGCATACGGCAACTGGCTAGGACTGGTTAATCTGGGAAAATTTGTTGCAAAGGAGACCGGATTGAAAATGGAGCGATTCAATTGCCACATAGGCATCGAACAACTTGAAATTTCAAAGACCAAGGCTAAAGGCCTTCTTTAGAGCAAGGGTGTACTAGTGTCTCAAGAACAAGGTTAAGTTTGCGAAGATTATGCTACAGAATTCAACTCAAAAGACATATTCGAGGAAAGACAACTCACCAAAGAAAAAGGTAGGATTAACTATATACCGTCACATCTCACCAGCAAAGACAACTGAGGTCTACAATACTTATTGGAAGTTTGCTGCAGCAAGACAAGAAGTTTTTTTTAAACGCTTGGCGGGAGAACAGCCCCCTTGGTCATCCGACGCAATCATCAATAAACATAGATTCACAAACGTGTATCGGGCGTCAGACCGGGTCAGTCAGTATTTGATTAAAAACGTTATTTACAACGACAATTTACCGAAATCCCCAAAGGAAATATTTTTCAGAATTATCTTGTTCAAGTTATTCAACAAAATAGAAACATGGGAACTGCTAACATCGAAACTGGAGGCTTTAACATATGAAGAGTACAATTTTGAGCGGTATAATTTTGTTTTGAATGATGCTATGAGCAAAGGAAAGACGATTTATTCTGCTGCTTACATTATGCCATCCGGAGGCTCATCGTTTGGTTTTTCCAGGAAACATACTAATCATCTGAAACTAATAGAACTGATGTTTAGTCAGGATTCGGTGGAACGCTTATCTGAGGCTAGCACAATGCAGCAGGCATTTGAAATCTTAAAGCAGTTGCCGACTTTAGGAGACTTTTTGGCGTATCAGTTACTTATCGATATTAACTACTCTGAGATCATAAATTTTTCAGAATCTGAGTTCGTAGTTCCAGGGCCAGGTGCTAAAGGGGGAATCAGCAAATGTTTTTTTGACACTGGGGGCCTTAGCGACATGGAAGTAATTAAACTAGTCACCGATCGCCAGGAGCAAGAGTTTCTGCGATTAGGGCTTCCGTTTAAAAATTTGTGGGGCCGGGGCTTGCAACTTATCGACTGCCAGAATTTGTTTTGTGAAGTAGACAAGTATGCTCGGGTCAAACATCCAGAAATAAAAGGCGATAGTGATAGGACAAGGATAAAACAGATTTTTAAAGCGTCTTCAAAGCCAATAAATTTCTGGTTTCCGCCGAAATGGGGCATCAATGATAACATTAAAACATCACCTAGTAAAAACGTTCAAGATTTATGGACCTCAACGAATATCAAATAAGAGCCGCCAAAACGGATTTAAATCCGAATACCAAAGAGGGCCTTCTGATAAGCCTTCTTGGACTTTCGGGGGAAGCTGGTGAGTTACTTACCATTTATAAAAAACATTTACGTGATGGCGACTCATTTACCAATTTTGATAAAGCGCTGAT
>JBGTIL010000286.1:0-2570 GCA_041745695.1 Chitinophagaceae bacterium
AGATAGCATAGATGAGAAAGAAACGGTTGATGGCAAAAAGTTCCATTGCTGTGGTCCACTGCACACGTTCTACAGCCAGTGGACGTCCCACCGTTACATAGGTCCAGGCGAGTGCCAGGAAAATAGTCTTCCCCACTATAAATTTTTTCAGTTGCACGAAGGGTCGCTGCGGAATTTTAGGAGCCGAGTAAATAAAACTCATAAGTGCACCGAACGCGAGCCAGGTCCAAAAATCTTTCAGTACATATCCCCACCAGCCAAGGCCTGCGACACCGGCTACAAAAAGCAGCACGTGGGTGCCTTTATGGGTAAAGCACCATTCTGCTTTTTCCGATAACGTAAGCGGGGGCTGGGTGAAGTACCAGTGGAAACTATAGCTGCATAGTGTGCCGCAAAATATGAAGGCAAGCAGCGGCAGGTGAGGAGGCAACTGAAAAAGTAGGAAGGTTTGGCAGCTCATGACCAAAGCGCATACCGCAATATAGATACTGCTGTATAGAAAAAAGTCCAGTACTTTTTTCAAGGAAACTTACCAATTAACGGAGCACGAAAACAGTGGTAGAAACGGTGTCGCTCCTGTTGCCTTTTTTATCTGCAAGTACAAAGGAAAGTTTCATGGTATCGGGCTCATTAAGTGAGCCTGTGCCCGGGATACGGATGGCATTAAAACCGCGCGACAACTGGGTAGTACTATTGAGAACCAATTGGATCTCTCCCTCCACTTTGTTAGGAAATTCGGGTACCGTAAATTTTTGTGAGGCGATCGTGGTTGTGTTCCTTCTGTTCAGCCGCTGCCTGATGAAGATGAGGGAGCTGTCAACGTCTCCTTCTTTATCGGTGAAACCAAGGGTGATGGTTGTGGAGGTTGGGTTAGGAGAGGGCCGGGGCACCACCTCGTTGCTAACTGATATTATTTTAATTTGCGGCTTCGACTCAAACTTATCTTTTGAGCAAGCTGCCACGAGGAATAAAAACAGTGCAATTGCTGATAGTTTTTTCATTTTTTCAGTTCTTGCCAAATTTACATGATTATGGTATCTAAAACTGCTAAAGTTGGCGGTCTGGAAGCGAGGCTTTTTGAGATCCGTAACGAAGAGGAATTCAATGCCCTGGCGCTGGAAGTCTTCCGCTTTCAATATGAAAACAATCCTTTATATCAGCGCTTCTGCATGCTCGTAAATCGTCATCCCGGAAATGTGCTCTCAACGTACCAAATTCCTTTCCTGCCCATTGTCTTCTTTAAATCGCAGCGGGTGCAAACCACGCTGTTCACGCCCGAAGAAGTATTTAAAAGCAGCGGCACTACCGGTGTGGAGAGCAGTCATCATGCCGTCAGGAAGAGGGCTTTATATGAAAAATCTTTTTCTGTCGCATTTGAGCTCATGTATGGCGACCCGGCAAAGTTTTGTTTTCTGGCCCTGCTCCCTTCCTACCTTGAAAGAGGTGATTCTTCTCTTGTTTTCATGGTGCAGGGGTTGATGGATAAGAGCAGGCATGACCTAAACAACTTCTACCTGCACAACCACGCGGCGCTGGCTGAGGCGATAGCGGTGCTGGAAGAAGAGGGTCAGCCAACTATCCTCATTGGCGTAACCTACGCCCTGCTTGATTTTGCTACCCTTTACCCGCGTTCCCTGCGGCATACAACAGTGATAGAGACAGGTGGTATGAAAGGCAGAAAGAAAGAGCTTGTGCGACCTGAAGTGCACCAGCTGTTGGGAGATGCGTTTGATCTTCCCTCTGTGCATTCAGAATATGGAATGACCGAATTATTATCACAAGCCTATGCCAGGGGAGGAGGAAGGTTTGAGACGCCGCCCTGGATGAAAGCGTTATTGCGCAGCGAGGACGATCCAATGAATCTCGAAACCGTGATTAATAAGCCGGCATCCGGAACGCTGAATATTATCGACCTGGCTAATTTGTATTCCTGCAGTTTCATAGCCACCGAGGATGCAGGCAGGCTATATCCTGACGGTACGTTTGAAGTACTGGGCCGGATGGATTATTCTGACGTAAGAGGTTGTAGTTTGATGGCACCAGGAAGAGAATTGTAGAAAGGCTGCTAATCTTATTTTGATAATAAAGAAAATGCCTTAATTTGCTCCGGGATAAAAAAAAGTCCACTGTAGAAACAGCGGACGTAACGATTGCTTGCTATATGAATTACAAAAAACGCTTCTTTTAATACTTAAAGGACGTAACGATTGCCCCAGCTAAAATGATCATCCTTCTGTATTAAAAGTAGGATGATCATTTATCTCCTAAAAACAAAATATCCCCGGATCTACAATCGTAAACTGATCTTTTGTGATCCGAAAACCAAGCTGGTAACCGGTTTTATTAGAATTTTCATACGATGCCCAACCGTTCTACAGACCCCTTGTTTCAGCTCATTCATTCGCTTCAGAAAGGGGAAAAACGGGCCTTCAAGCTATACATCAAGCGCAATTCGCACCAGGGAGATCTCAAAATTGTACAGCTTTTTGATGCCCTGGAGCGCAGCAATGAGTACGATGATATCGATCTGCTGAGGCGCCTGCCTTCTATCAAACGGGAACAGCTCTCTA
>JBGTIL010000287.1:0-4227 GCA_041745695.1 Chitinophagaceae bacterium
AGCGGAAAAGCAATGCACCTAAGCGTAGACTGTATTGTAACTGGTTAATAGAGAACAACTCTACTGACCTGCACGAAGTAGTTATTGTGCCAGTTTGAAGTTCCCGGTGATCTTCCCTCAAAATTCATTAAATGATCTGACACTTTGGATTTTGTACTTACCGAGTATCAAAAGTAATGTTCGGTATCTTTCTGGATCAACCTGACCCTTTCTTGTAATCAGAGCTTTCTTGTGAAGACCTGATTCCAGGCTGTTTTTAAGATAATGGTTAAGTTCCTGAAAATTGGAAACAGGCACTGTTTTATTTTTAAAGCTTGCGGATAGGGTACTGTCGGTGACATTTATTTCTAATTCATCAATTGCCGATGGTGGTTTTTGGGAAGACAATGGCCCTAATTCGGAACTCTGTGCATTAAGGCGTGATGAGCAGAAAAGTAGGGACAATATTAGTATACCCAATGTGGTTATTTTCATTTTGTTTATTTGTTATGAAGATAATTTGATTATATCTGATGCAGGAATGTTGGTGCAAAAACCGGTCAGGAGTCAAATTCAAAACTTTACATTTCCAGCAGGTCCGCTGCTCATCACATCTGCAGATAATTCATGAGGTTGTCGTAATTGGTACGAAGCTCATTCTCATAAAGTTCTTCACCAAAGTAGTATTTGACAGTGTATTCGTAGCGCTGGAAAGTAGCAATGATGTCGGAGATTTCTAATTTACTTACCCTGATGGTAACAGCTGTGATTCCGCTGGTGGGATCTATATGGGTGTTCACCTGCGTGATCTGCGCGTCGTTCGACTCAACAATACGGTTGATCTCTGCCAAAGAATAATCCTTTCCCTCTGTTTCCAATACAATGAGGCCGCCGGAGTCATTCAAACTTAAAAAATCAGATACAGTTCTAAGAAGGTCTGAATAGGTTATGATGCCAAGCAGTTGTGACTCCTGTACTACAGGCACGATGCTCCATTTGTTCTGTACGGCTATTTGAATGGCTTTCAAAAAATGATCATTGCCCTGAACAGAAATGCCGTTATCTGATAAGGGAAGGCGCTGCAATAGATCGTCGTTATCGGCATGCAACAGCAGTTCTTCGCTAATAATACCCAGATACTGATCATCCTCCACCATAGGAAGATGCACAACATGGTAGTCGTTCATTAACTGCAATGCATGATTTACCGTATCACCCACGCGCAGGTAAGGTATAGAGTTCGATATAAGATCCCGTGTTAACATGGATAGCGGCTTTACCCCTGTAGACAATCCTGATCAGGCAACTGTTGCAGGCTGAGCCATTTTTTTCAGAAATTTATGTAAGATCGCGTTGAACTCCACGGGCTGTTCCATCATAGGAGCATGACCGCAGAGGTCGATAAAGTGCAGCTCGCTGTTGGGGATCAGCCTCTGAAATTCACGCGCCACGAAGGGGGGCGTGATGATATCATTGTTGCCCCAAAGCAGGAGCGTAGGTTGTTTGATAGCATTAAGTTCTTCACCGAGGTTGTTACGTATGGCACTTTTTGCAAGTGCGATGATCTTGATCACCTTTATCCGGTTTCTCGTGATCTCAAATACTTCGTTCACTAATTCCTCCGTTGCAGTTGCAGGGTCGTAGAAAGTGATCTCTGTTTTCTTTTTTATGTATTCGTAGTCTCCGCGTTTGGGATAGCTGTCGCCCATGCCATTTTCGAAAAGGCCTGAGCTGCCGGTAAGCGTGAGTGATTTGATTTGTTCCGGATGCTTCAGAATGTGAACCAACGCAACATGACCACCTAAAGAGTTGCCAAGCAGGTGAATGTTTTTATAGCCCCTTGTTTCAATGAACCTGTGTACATATTTTGCCAAGCCTCCGACACTGGTATGAAGAATGTCCAGTTCGAATAAGGGTAGTAATGGTATCACAACTTTGTAATGCAGCCTGAAGTATTCGATGAGGTCGGAGAAGTTGCTCATAGCACCAAACAAACCGTGCAGTAACACCAAGGTTTCACCCTCTCCCTCCTCGATGTATTTAAACTTGTCGTGTTTTTTTACTTCGTACTGCATCTATTATTCTATGTTCGCTAAAATACTCTATTTAACCAAAATGGGCTAATTGTGCGGTCATTTCGGCAAATATAGATAAGGGTAGTATAGGAAGACTCTTCGTTTCTATTTCATAAGTAGAAACCAAAAAGGACGGGGTCCTGTCAGACTTGTGTGTTTGCAGAAACGGCTTCAAAAAATTCGGTTAATTCGTAAAACATGTTTTTTAAAAAAGGAAACACAACACCCAGGATATCGATCACCATCGGACCCAGGGGCTTGAGATAAGCGTACGTAACTGATGCTTCCTTCGTAGCGTTGCTGACCAGGTTGAGGTTGTCGGCATAGAAAAGAATGACACTGTAAATGAAAAGATAGCCAAGAACAAAAAGAGCAGCACCGCCCAATCTATTTAACCATCCAAGCAATGCCAGGCGGGCAACGCCTTCCATTGCCTTGGCTCCCAGGTTTACTAAAAAAACTACCAATATAAATACAGCAATGAATGCAAGTACAGGAAGCCATGCCTGAGAAAGACCAGCATCTTGCTGCAGGTACCGGGCTACTCCCGACGAGCACTTCAGCGCAGCAGCCAAACCAATTACGAAAGCCAAAAATGAAAAGGCGCCTACAATAAAACCTTTCTGTAAACCTTTGAATAATGCAAATGCAAGAATGATAACAACAGTGAGATCTAAGATCATCCTATAACAATTTGGCAGCAAGGAGTTCCTTCACTGCAGCTGAAATGGCCTTACCTTCTGCCTTGCCTGCCAGTTGCTTTGTTGCCACTCCCATAACCTTTCCCATATCACCTGGCGATGATGCGCCTGTTTGCTGAATGATAACTTTTATCAGCCCTTTCAGATCTTCATCGGTCATTTGTGCAGGCAGAAACTTCTCAATTACATCGAGTTCCTCTTGTTCCTTTTGTGCAAGGTCGGCGCGGTTTTGCTGACTGTATATCTCCAGCGAATCGCGGCGTTGTTTAACCATCTTGCGCAACAAGGCCGTTTCTTTTTCTTCGTTGATTGCGCCTCCCGCACCCGGTTCCGTTTTGGCCTTTATGATCTCTGCCTTGATGCCGCGCAGGCTTCTCAGCGCTGCTTCATTTTTGGCTTTCATGGCTTCTTTCATTTCGCTCATGACTTTTTCTTCTAAGTTCATAATGGTTATTGTTATTGGTTAGTGCGGGATAGTTGCAACCTATAGCGGGGAACAATAGTTTTCATCTGCCATTGAGTAGGCCTGCAAAATTCATGTCATTAAAATACCTGGAAACGCATTTCCCCGACTTACCAGGGTTGATGATTTTGCGTTAGCAGACTACTGCTCCAGTTTATTTTCCTTCATCTGCAGATCCTGAAATTTCTTATAGAATGATTTGGCGAAAATTTTCATGTCGTCTACCAATTCTGCATGCTTGGTAGAGCGCTCGAATGTATCCGCCATGGTCATGAAAGTCTGGTAGTAAAAATCGGCCATCTCATCTACCATCATTTTCTGCGTCCACAGGTCGATACGTAAGGCTGTTTTTTCTGCGCCATCCCAGATAGAAAGCATAAACGCTTTAGCTGCCGTTGCAGCCTCTGCAGAACTTTCAGTAGCACGCCATTGAATATTTTGTGGTACGCGACTGTCGTCTAATTCCACATCAATGGTTATTGTTGATTTTACCATACTTCTTTTTGAGCCCCGAAGGTAATGGTGAATGTGCAATGTATACCGAGGGTGAACCTGCACATACTGGCATCAGCCAAAACCGGGCGCAGCTATTTCGGATTTGCGATACTGTCCCAGATTAGGCCGGATGTTCTTTGCCAGGTGTATTGCGCTGCCGTGTTGATCGCTTTTTGGGCAAGTACAGCATGCAGGGATTCATCCTTATAAATGCGCATGAGCCCTTCGGCGATATCGGTTGGGTTGGCAGGGTCAAAACTAATAAGGCCAGCGTCATCCATATCCGGCAGGTGTTCGCTGCCAGCAACGAGGCAGGGTACACCACAGTTAAGCACTTCAATTAAAGCGGTACGCTCCTGGCTGGTAGCATAACAAAGTACTGCATAGGCCGATGCGACGGTCTTCGCCTCCATCGCCGGATCTGCCAAGCCCGTGAGAACAACATCATCACGGTATTTATAGGTGTGCAGCAATTGTTTCAGTTGAATAGCTGATGGAATTGCCTGCTTCGACA
>JBGTIL010000288.1:0-1728 GCA_041745695.1 Chitinophagaceae bacterium
GTACTCTTTTGCCAGGTCAATATATTCGTTTATGGTAACCTTTGTTGGAATGGTTTCGAAATACAACAGTTCACAAACACCCATTTCCATTAGTATCATATCCAATACAGCAATCCGTTCAGCATCCCAGTTTTTTAACTTTGGCTTAATCAAATCCAGCGCATAATCCTTTTTTTCCCGGGTGGTATTCAACAGGTTTTTGGCAAAATCCCATTTCTCTTTACTCACCATTTCCTGCAAATTGTAACTCCCCGGTTTTTGCAGAAAATTCAGCATTAACTGGTTCATCATATCCGCATCATCGTCCCAATTGGGAAAGTATTCTTCAATGTGCGAGGTATAGTCTTCGCTGGGTAACATTAAGGTGCTGAAGATAAAATTGATGATTTCTTTTTCACCCTTTTTATCGCGGCTTTGGGCCAAAATGTATTGCTCATACTCGGGTGTTTGACTAAGTATGGTATACAGCTTTTTTATTTGCTTACTGGTGTCCTCAACAAGGTGTGGCTTATCGGTTTCAACAGCATGCTTAAACGACTGATTTTCTAAAATCTGCCACAAAAATTCGTTCCCCGAAAGCTTGGTGTTTACATTTAGATCCTCCTGCGACGGAAGATTTTTAGACGCACGCCTAAGTGCATCAGTTTCGGAGTACCGGGCAACTTCAGTAAGACAATAGAGTAAATAGATAAAAAGCTGACAGGATGCGTCAATTTGCTTCTGCAAGGTTTTCACCGGATCAACATTACTTTGCTCACCATTCAACGTGCTAAGGGTGTACAGCGTTTGCATCACCTTCACCCTTATATTTCTTCTGCTAATCATTTTCCTAAAGAGCTTGATTTGGGCAGCGAAGATAGGATTTCACTTGGTACGGGCAGGACGTTTGCAAAAAATTAGCCATATACCAATTTGCTCTTAATCCTTAGTAGTTACAGTAACCTACAATGTTACTGCCAGTATTTTTCATGTAATACTTTTCAATGTGGTTTTGTTAAGAGATTTTATTTGGTAGCGAACGGAATATCTTCATTCGACATCCCCCGTTTTTTCGGGGACTTGCCCCCACAGCATTGTGCGGGGTCACACACTTTTACGTTCTGTTATTCTATTGAGCGTTTTAGAACCAGACCTTAACTAAACTACATTGATTTGTGTAATACTGTTGACGAACAATGCAATTGGCTTGAACACGTACAATGCGTTCAGGCGTCGTAAATAATTCAAAGAGGTGGTGAAATTTTGTCACAACTGGTTTGTTAAAGAACAATCCGCATCAGCTTACCTGACAATTATGCTCTACAATTTGCCACCTGTAACCGTATCTGCTAATTTGACTTTTTTAACTCCATTGGCACAGTAATCGCGGAAGGGTGTCGCAGAAACAAACATTTCTAAACAAACTAAAAAACTATAACGTATGGCTGACAAACTAAAAGTAACCCCCTTGCATGACAGGGTGATCGTGAAGGCAGAAGCAGCAGAAGAGAAGACTGCCGGTGGAATTATTATACCTGACACAGCAAAAGAAAAACCGCAGCGTGGTATTGTTGTAGCTGCAGGTCCTGGTAAAAAAGATGAGCCAGTAACTGTAAAAGTTGGCGATTCAGTATTGTACGGTAAGTATGCCGGCACAGAAATTCAGGTTGAAGGTGGTGAATACCTGATTATGAGAGAAAGTGACATTTTAGCAATTATCTAAACAGATAATGGCCTGAAAAGCTCCAC
>JBGTIL010000289.1:0-3633 GCA_041745695.1 Chitinophagaceae bacterium
CCATGGAAGATGTTGATCTTCATTACCGTTTGCAAAAAGCACAAACGAAAATTCTATTCCTTCCTGACGCAGTAGTGATTCATCCTTGGCGCACCCAGTCTGATCTCGTAGGAATCACATGGAAGCGTTTTCAATCGACGCTATACTTTCTACAAAAACATCCCGAAAAAAAGCAGCAGCTTAATAGTCGATATTACCTCCGCGCCTTCCTCCGTAGTTTTGTGAAACAGACCCTATTGAAGTCGGTCTCTTACAAATTCAGGGGTTTTATTCCAAAACTGGCTTCGGATTTCCTCCATATTTACTTTGCGTTTCGTCTATTCAATTTGAAGAAGGAAACCACGCAAATGGACTGGGTTCAACCTCAGTAATTGTTCAATTTACAATGGTGGCTAACTATAAACAGGCTCTATGAAAATTACGATTGCGACACCAACATTTGGGCAATCATCATATTTAAACGAATGCAAAAAAAGCGTTCACGATCAAACCTTATCTACTTTTCATAGCATTTGCTGCGGCACGCCGGAAGAGAAGGTTGGTTATAAAACAGTGCAGGCACAGCTCATTACTCAAACACCGGATCCGGGAATGGTTTCGTGTTGGAGCCTGGCGGCTTCTAATGCTGAAACAATGTACTTGGGCTTTCTGGCGGATGATAATTCTCTGGAACCATCCTTTTCAGAAAAAATGGTCCATTTTCTGGAGCGTCACCCAGATTGTGATCTTGTTTTTTGTAACCAATCTCAGATGGATGCGGATGGAAACACTGATTTTGAAAAAAGCAAAGAGTTCAGCCGTTTCTTCGGGCGCGATATACTTCCCTCCGGCTTGGTCGACCGTCGTTATTATGCAGGCATGATTGAGAAAGGTGCAATTCCGTTGGAGACCTGCGTGGTCAGGAAAAGTTTGTGGGAAGTTCATGCTCCATTTAGTCAGCAGTCCAAAGGTTCATTTGACCATGAATTTATATGTCGGCTGCTCATCAGTGGCATTTCGGTAGGTTTCATCCCTGAATACCTGGCAAACTTCAGGATACATGAGGGTGCTTATTCTTCTCGGCAAAAGAAAGAGCACCTGATCGGAAGCATCTGGACCTATGAAAACCTGAATGCAGTAAACAGCGAATACCGTAGCATATGTAAATCTAAAAGTACAAGCTATAAGGGGCGATTGCTTCGTTACCAACTCGACAGCGCTGAACGCGTCCGGATTATGAAGTCTTTGATCCGCGAGAAAAACGGTTTAACGCTCATCCTGAAAAATTCGCTGATCAGACTATTGGGTGTGTTTAAACTCTATAAGACATACACTTAACATGATCATTAATAGTGCTTTTGAAACCATGTGTCTAAGTGTTATCATCCCGACCTATAACCGACCAGATGATCTTCCCAGATTGTTTGCCTCAATCGCCGACCAGCGCGAGGCAGCAGACGAGGTGCTGGTTGTGGTTGGACCGGGCGACAACACAAGTTTTGAAATTGCCGCGTCATGGAAACAACAACTGCCTTCGCTTCATATTATCCAGGCAAGTAAAGCAAGCGTCGTCCACGCGCTCAACCTCGGACTGTCTCATGCCCGGGGTGAGATCATATGTTTGCTGGACGATGATGTATGGTTGCCGCCTTCCTGGTCTGCAACCATCCGCACTGCCTTCCGGACTGACCCAAAATTGGGGGCATTTGGCGGACGCGACCATCTCCAAAATGGCGACCTTTCGATCACGGATCCGCCACTGGCTAGGCATGTAGGCACCTTTCATTGGAATGGACACAAAGGCTACCATCATTGCGGTGCAGTGAAGTCGCCCGCAAAGGTGGATGTGATCAAAGGCGTCAATCTTTCTTTTCGGCGTATCGCCTTTCCTGCCATGCAGATCGATACTGCCCTCGAGGGCAAGGGAGCAGAAACCTGCTGGGAGATCGATATCTGCCAGAGAATTTTGGTTGTCGGCTACCACAATGTGTACGACAATCAGAATTATGTGCTCCACTACTGGTCGCCCCGGCTGGGCTTTGACAACAGAACCGAAGTGTTTGCCCCGGCTTGGCCCCAACGGATCTACAATGAAGCCTACGTGTTTGCCAAGTTCCGACCTGTTACAGAACGGATAGTATGGGCACTGCGGCTTTTTTTGGTGGGCGCAAGAAATCAACCTGGACTCCTGTGGGCTGCCCTATTGTTGAAAAAGGCAGGTCCCAGGGTACTTCAATTACCGTTCAGAAATGTAAGGTTTGTTTGTCAGGGCTTCAAACTGGGGAGGCGCAACAGGCCATTGCCTGCGGGGGGGTGCAGTTAGCATATTTATCCGAAAAGCTTTCGTCCCAAGATCCGGTTTCCTGAGCTGTTCATACTTTGCGCAACCCGGTTCTGTTAAATGGGTTAATAAAAGGCTTCAAATTACAATTTGAATAAATCCTCCGATAAAGACATTTTAAGATGGGGCATCTGGGCATACCTGCTCTTTTTGATCTTTGAAGGTGCCCTCCGGAAATGGTTTCTCCCTTTCCTTGCGGGGCCGCTGCTGATCATCCGCGATCCCCTTGCGCTCGCTATGATCGTTTTCGCCCTTGAAAAAGGTTTGTTTCCCCGAACACCCTTCATCACAGGTATCGTCATAATAGGTATCGTAAGTTTCCTGACTGCACTGTTCTTTGGACATGGTAGCTTGCCCGTGGCGCTTTTTGGGACAAGGATTTTATTAATTCATTTTCCTTTGATGTTTATCATTGGTAAAACATTGAAGCGCGCTGATATTATTCAGATAGGGCGCGTATTCGTCTGGCTGGCCATTCCTATGACCCTATTGATTGCGCTGCAGTTCAGCAGTCCCCAAACTGCATGGGTCAATCGTGGGCTGGGTGGCGTAATTGAGGAAGGGTTTCAGGGTGCTCTTGGTCATTTCAGACCATCTGCCACTTTCTCATTTATAACCGGCACCTATCTTTTCTTTGGGCTGGCTGCCGCCTTTATTTTTTACTTCTGGTTTCACCTGGAGCATATCAACAAGGCGGTGCTCACCGTGGCCACCGTTTGCCTACTGGCTGCTATCCCGCTATCGATCAGCAGAACATTATTCTTCGAAGTAAGCCTGTCGGTGCTGTTCCTTTTCATGGCTACATCGCTGAAGTCAAGGTACCTCGGCCGGATGGTAATGGTGTGTTTATTTGCAGTAATACTTTTTGTTGGTCTGAGCACTAATTCGCTCTTCTCCCATGCTATTGACACATTCTTCGCCCGCTTTACCGACGCCAGCAACACAGAGGGCGGCGTGGAGGGTACGCTCGGCGATCGCTTCCTGGGCGGATTGATAAGTGCTATTACCAGTTCCGGTCGATTACCCTTCTTTGGGTATGGCATCGGCATGGGTACTAACGTGGGTAGCCAGTTCCTGGCGGGCGGGCGCTTGTTCTTACTACATGAAGAAGAATGGGGCCGTATCATAGATGAACAGGGACCACTCTTAGGTATAACGGTCGTGTTCATACGCGTTTCATTGACCTTCCATATGGCAAAAGCGTCGTATAAAAAGTTACAAGCGGGTGACCTCCTTCCCTGGATGCTGCTTAGTTTTGGCTTATTAACGGTGTTGCAGGGGAACTGGTCTCAACCCACTTCACTAGGTTTTTG
>JBGTIL010000290.1:0-2492 GCA_041745695.1 Chitinophagaceae bacterium
GCTGCACCAGGGTATCCCTACCCGGGCATGGTCATGCGGTTTGGAATCAATTGGAACTTTATAAATTAATTTCTTTCGGGAGCCATTGCAGAAAAAAGTTCTTTCGAACTCCGCGCCTCCATCAGCGTTAATAAGCACAAGCTGACGCTGCAAAAACGAACTGCCCGACGCTGCAGAAAGGCAGACCCCATCCCATCTACTCGCTTGCCGGTGATCTAAAAAAAATCGCCAGGCGTTTTGCTGCCCGGCGATTTTTTTACTAACGGAGAAACAAAATTTCCCTGTATTTAGGAAGGTACCATTCTTTGTCGTCGACGAGTAATTCCAGCTTATCAGCGTGGTAACGAATGGCATCAAAAAATTTCTCTTTTACCTCAGTACAATAGGCGATCGCCATTTCTCTTGTATCAGGCATATTGTTGCATTTTTTCCTGGCTTCTATCATTTCTTCTACCAGGATACTCACCTGGTTGATATGTTCGGAAATGACCTGCAGCACTTTGGTTCTTTGTGTGCAAGACTCTTCCGAGAGACCTGCATCTTTTAAACCTTTAACATTCTGCAGCAGCGTATTCTGATACCGGACAGCAGCGGGTAAGATATGACTGCTTGCTAGTTCCGCCATGAGCCTGCCCTCTATCTGAACCTTCTTAATGTACTTCTCCAGTTCAATTTCATGACGGGCTTCCAGTTCCGCATGTGTATAGATCTTATTGGAAGCAAACAGGTTCTTTGCCTTGTCTGTAACCATTGCATCCAGGGCCAGGGGTGTCGTCTTTACGTTGTCGAGACCTCTCTGTGCGGCTTCTTTTTCCCACTCCTCACTGTACCCGTCGCCTTCGAAAAGAATGCGTTCGCTGGCAACAATGTACTGGCGGATGGTATGAATGATAGCAATTTCTTTCTTCTCGCCTTTTTCAATAAGTCCATCCACATCTCTTTTGAAATCCTTCAGGGTCTGGGCCATGATCGTATTAAGCACCGTCATTGGGTTAGCACAATTTGCAGAGGAACCAACTGCGCGGAACTCAAACTTATTGCCGGTAAAGGCAAATGGCGATGTCCTGTTACGATCAGTATTATCCATCAACAACTCAGGAATGCTTTTATGGATGTCGATCTTTAAGAGCGACTCATCCTGCTCATCAAATTTGTTTCCCACACGTTCTTTTACTTCCTGCAGCACTTTAAACAAATACTGCCCGGTGAAAACGGAGATAATAGCAGGCGGGGCTTCATTTGCGCCCAGCCGGTGGTCATTTTGAGCAGATGCGATAGATGCTCTTAAAATATCAGCGTAATCGTGTACCGCCTTAATTACGTTCACGAAAAATGTAAGGAACATGAGATTCGTTTTCGGCGTCTTGCCAGGAGCCAGCAGATTCACACCGGTATCTGTCGCCAGACTCCAGTTGTTGTGCTTGCCGCTTCCGTTGATCCCTGCAAAAGGCTTCTCATGGAGTAGCACTCTCAGCCTGTGGCGAGTAGCAACCCTTGTCATGATATCCATCAGCAAAGTATTGTGATCCACAGCGATATTACATTCTTCAAATATGGGTGCACACTCAAATTGCGCCGGTGCTACCTCATTGTGGCGGGTGCGCAGCGGTATACCCAGGCGGTAAGATTCTTTTTCAAAATCTCTCATGAATGCATATACCCTTTCCGGAATGGACCCGAAATAATGGTCTTCCAGTTGCTGACCTTTTGCCGGGCTGTGCCCGAAAACAGTTCTGCCGCACATCACAAGGTCGGGGCGGGCGTTGAACAATCCTTCATCCACAACAAAGTATTCCTGCTCCCATCCAAGGGTAGGGATAACCCGCTCAACATTCTTGTCAAAATAATTACAAACATCTACCGCCGCGCCATTCAGCGCTTCGAGTGCTTTGATGAGTGGTGCTTTATAATCGAGCGATTCGCCGGTATAAGAAACAAAAATAGTTGGGATACAAAGCGTTTTGCCATTACCGATATCCATGATAAACGCAGGCGACGAAGGATCCCATGCGGTGTAACCCCTGGCTTCGAATGTAGCCCTCAGTCCACCACTTGGAAACGAAGATGCATCAGGCTCCTGTTGAATAAGTGCATCGCCTTCAAACAATTCTATAGGCGTTCCATCACTTTTTAGGGTAAAAAATGAATCGTGTTTTTCTGCAGTAGATCCGGTCAGCGGTTGAAACCAGTGCGTAAAGTGGGTAACCCCTTTGCTCTCAGCCCATGCGCGCACTCCGTTTGCTATCTGGCTCGCCATAGAACGGTCGATTTTTTGACCCGCTTTAATAGACGACATGAGGCTTTTGTAGGCTTCATCGCTTAAAAACTTTCTTGCAGTGGCGTGCGTAAACACGTTTTCTGCGAAAAGGGCAGTGATTTTAGTGAAAGGTTCAGGCGGCAGCGGTGCAGCTGAGGTCTGGAGGTTTGTTAGTGCGTGAAAGCGTACTGACATTAGATAATATTTTTAGCAAAGAAAAGAAATCGGGAAGAAA
>JBGTIL010000291.1:0-14233 GCA_041745695.1 Chitinophagaceae bacterium
ACCACCCGCGCCGCGACCACCGCGTCCACGACCGCCTTCAGCCTGGGCTTCAGCTTCCAATCGTGCTGCTCTTCTTTCATTTTCTACATCGCTTGAACCTTCTTCACCATCTTCATCTTTGGCAGCACTGCGCTCAGCCAATCCTTCGGCAATTGCAGCAATGATATAATTGGTCACAATCGCAATTGATTTTGTGGCATCGTCATTGGCAGGAATCGCAAAATCAACCCGGTTAGGATCACAATTGGTGTCTACAATACCAAAAGTTGTAATGCCCAAACGCTTGGCTTCTGCCAGTGCAATGTGTTCATGACCAATATCGATGATGAATAGGGCTGCCGGTACACGACCCAACTGGGCAATACCACCTAACACCTTTTCCATTTTATCTTTATCGCGGCTTAGGGTTAATCTTTCCTTTTTTGTAATAGAATCAAAAGAACCATCGCCCAGCATTTTGTCAATGCTCTGCATTTTCTTTACGCTCTTTCTAACCGTGTTGAAGTTAGTAAGCATACCACCCAACCAACGCTCCGTTACGAAAGGCATGTTCACTTTCTGTGCACAATCAGTTACAATATCTTTTGCCTGTTTCTTAGTACCGACAAACAAAATCTTTTTACCGCTGCGGGCAATTTGTTTGAGAGCCGCTGCAGTTTCCTGCATTGCCTCAGTTGTTTTGTTGAGGTCGATGATGTGGATACCTTTCTTTTCAGCGAAAATGTAGGGTAACATCTTGGGGTTCCACTTCTTCTTCAGGTGTCCAAAATGCACACCAGCCTCAAGGAGTTGTTGCTGTAACGAAGTGTTCTGTTCCATTATAAGGAAATTTAGTGTTTGTGTTTTTAATTTAATGTACTTGCCTGCAGTTTGCTGCTCTTCTGCAAGAAACAATAAACCGGTGCCCGAACAGGATTAACGCTTGGAGAACTGGAAGCTCTTACGTGCTTTCTTATGACCAAACTTCTTGCGCTCAACAGAACGCGGATCGCGTTTCAATAATCCAGCTGCTTTTAAAGCCGGGCGAAACTCAGGGTTCAGGTCAATCAGCACGCGGGCAATACCCAGCATAGCCGCTTCCGCCTGTCCTTTAACACCACCGCCGCTTGCATTGATCTTTACATCAAACTTATCAGCAACTTCAACGGTTTTGAAGGGACGTTCTACCTGGTTCTGTAAATAAACAAGGGGGAAATAGACCTTGTAGTCTTTATCGTTGACAATGATGTTGCCAGAGCCTTTTGATATAAAGATCCTTGTTACAGCCTCTTTACGGCGACCAACACTTGTTGTTTGTTTTTCCATTTGTTTTTATTTCTGATTCCCCTGTTTTGCCCGGTGATGACACCGAACGAAAAGAAGATCTGTTTTGATAATCGGGGAACTTCTAATTAAAATTTAAGTTCTTTTGGTTGTTGTGCGATGTGTGGATGCTGGTCTCCGGCGTACACAAATAATTTTTTGTACATCTGGCGACCAAGGCGGTTCTTGGGTAACATACCCTTCACGGCTCTTTCGATCAGCACTTCCGGCCGGCGCTTCTGCAGGTCTTTCGCGGTTTCTTCTTTTCTGCCGCCCGGGTATCCGCTGTAACGATCGTACAGTTTCTCGTCGAGCTTGTTGCCGGTCAGTTTTACTTTTTCGCAGTTGGTAACAATAATGTAGTCACCACAGTCAACGTGAGGGGTGTAGTATGCTTTGTTCTTGCCGCGTAGAATCGCAGCAATACGAGCACACATACGTCCCACGGTTTGATTGGTACCGTCCACAATATGCCAATTGTGTTCAACGGTAGCCGCATTCGCATGCTTTGTTGTAAAATGTAATTTGCTCATGATTAGAAATTTTTTGTCACGACCATCCTCGCAACGTTTAAAAATGAGGCGCAAAGATGAGGGATAAGCATTGACCAGCCAAGAAAACAAGCCTATTTATTTTATCGCACCTTTGTAACTTATTGATTTACAATATTATTTTCGACTTACTTTTTTACTCATTGTTCAATGCAGCCCCACACCTGGCTATTTTAAGGCGAGAGGATGGAATTAATTTGTCACTTTCGGGGGAACATGCCTGTCAGCAGAAGATGCAATACATGACGATCTGCATTTTGAAGCATTTGTTTTCAGAACTTCGCGCGGCTTTGGTTACACACCAATCTTTAAAACACGGATACATTACTGCATGACTGAACTTTCCTTAAACCTTGGACGCACTACGTTTGGCGATGCCGCCAATGCCGGAAACGTTCTCAACAAAGAGGTTGCACTCGACTTGCTGTACAGCTGGGTGCCCAATGAAAAGCTGCAATTACATATGAAACAGGTAGGTGCATTGATGCAGGCGTGGGCTTTGGAAAAAGAAATGGTAACCGAAGAAGAAGCCCACAAATGGTGGCTTGCTGGTGTGCTGCATGATGCAGATTGGGAAAAACATCCCACCTGCCACTGCGCTGTGATCATCGAAGAACTGGAACGCCGCAACATTGATCCTTCCATCATTCACTGTATTGCATCGCATGGTCCAAGGTATTTTGGTGTAGAGCCAGAAAATACTATGGATAAAATGATCTATGCTTTTGATGAACTATCAGGTTTCATCCATGCAGCTGCTTTGATCCGCCCCACCGGGTACGAAGGCATGGAAGTGAAAAGCATCACGAAGAAATTGAAAACCCCGGCTTTTGCTGCGCAGGTGAGCAGAGAAGATATAGAAGATGCTTTAGGGCGGATCTCAACACCACTACCCGAACTCATTGCTTTTATTATCGAAAAGCAACAGCAGGTGCAATAGAAAATCCGGCTTGTTTTGCACCTGCTATAAATGCCGCCTATTGCTTCAGGTACACCGATTCCACTTCAATACCAGCAGCTTCCTGGGCAGGTGCAGTAAAGCTTACCTGTAGTATTTCTGCATCGGTCATGGTGAAAGCCGTTTCGCTTGCGGTTGAAAACTGTAATGGGAGAAAGCCGGGATAGGGTCTGGGCAGGAGCAGGACATCAGTCTTCTTCAAATTCCCCATCGGTATTTCAACTTCCTGCCATACACCCGTTAGTACAAATGGAGAGCTGTATGCGATTGCATTGCCTGTTACCAGAGATAGCTTTCCATTAATGCCGGCTGTTCCCCTAACCCTGATGACGATTTTAGAAAAACTTTTCAATTCGCTTTTCCTGCCACTGACCCTGTCTTTAAAATAATATTGCCAGGCCATCGACCGCGCGCTGCTTGCCGCACCTACTGCTGTTTTCAGTGCCAGGGAAAGCGGCAGGTTCGACGCAGTGTGTGCCACTATATTATTTTTCCAATCAGGATTCAATACTGTTGTAGTGCTTTTGGCTTCCCCCGCGTTAAACAGAACGAGGTCCGCACCTGGGGGCGATACAAAGGTTTGCCAGCTTTCGTTGCGGTGTTCATCCCAGGCATAAGGGTCTCCCTGCAAGTCACCTGGAAAGCTGGTGATTCCGTTGCTGTTTTCAACCATGATCCTGTAGTTGATCATGCCGGGAATCACCATCTCTGCAGGGATGGATGCGCCATAGTCGTAGGCTGCTAATTTCTGCAGCGCAATTGTTTTCCATTGACCTGCCGTATTGCGTACTTCAGCGGTCACCTTCTTGCCGTCTGACATGCCCGAAATTCTTGCAGAAACCTTGAATTCTATACCTGCAGAGACTTCCACGGCTGGCTGGTGAACTACAAATGGTGTTTGCTTTACTGAGCCTGGTGCAAAAAAATCTTTCAACTGAAGTCCTGCCGGCAGTTTGTAGGAAGAGGGAGGTGCTGTGACCGACGCTTCTTTCACGAGGTAAGTACCGGGAGCAATAGAGAAAGCGTTTCCCTGCACAGAAACAGTATGCTTATTGCCAGCATCAAGGGTTTGTACCTCAAACGGTCCTGATAAACCCAGCAGCTGCATTTTATTTTCCTGCCATTGAATACGGGTAACTTCTTTTTTTGGTGAGGCTTTTTCAAACGGATCGCGCAGGTAAATCACATCTGGCATTACCTCCAGCCTCCAGGTGCCTGCAGCCACCTTATCTAAAAAGTAAGCTCCTGTTCCTTCGTACTGAACCAGAGCGGAATTGCCTACGCCTGCTATGTGTTGCAACAGGGCGCTGTTTTTAGGTGGTGTCAACGTGTTGTTGCTGTGGTAGAATTCTTCATCTGTATTCATTTCGCTGAGTTGCTCGGCATAACTCACACGGAAAGCTCCGAATAAAGTATCTGCAGGATAGGTACCATAGCTTTTTAGTCGCGGCAGTGTTTGAAACGCGCGGGCTGCAATCAGCAGGCTGATGGCTTTAGCGGGCGTATAAGCCAGGTTGAGGTAATGGGTTTGGTACTCGGTATTAGCTTGAGCAGTGAACAGCGGGTCGTAAGCAAACTGCGTTGCCCACTGAAACCCTGCCTTCCTGAAGCTTCTGGCCATGGCAGGGTACATGATAGGCTGCAGTACATCACCGGCATCGAATTCATAAACCATCTTTGCCCGGCTATGAAATGCAGGTATGGTATCACCAAACGGAATGGTATAGGCATCTACGTGCGGCAGAAAGTTTCCCTTTAGCTCATGTCCTGCAACCAGTCCTGTAGGGTACCACTGAAAACTGTGGCCGGCCACCGCCGATTGAACCACCGCGTCAGCATAAGAAGGCGATTCACTGATGTTATAAAAAACAGGCTTACTCCAGCCCGCGCTTCGGGCCGCAGCAGCAAGGCGATTGATGTATTCGGTAGTTCTTGCTTTTGGTCCGCTGTGGTGCGGTTCGTTATTAATCTCCATGGCAATAACATCAGGGTCGGCTGTGTAAGTGAGTTTGGTGTAAGGATTCACATGCTGAAAAAATTGTTTGATATATACTTCCTGCGCTTTGATCGCCACCTCGAGCACCACGGAGTTTCGCTTTCCATATACGGTTGAAAAACCTGTAGTGGCTTCATCCTTTTCCGGGTAGCCATTACCCCAGAAGGCAATCGGCGTTAGTAATATCCTGATGCCTTTTTGCTTTAGCCTGAACAGCAGGTAATCGAAAAGCCGCAGGTGTTCGTTTTGTAACAGGTTGCCGGAAGAATCTGAAATTTCCACATCCCAAACATGCACCCGGAAGGCATTCAGACCCAGCCTTGCCATGTGATGCACATCGGCATCTATGGCTTTTTCAAGATCGGCGCCCAGGGCTTTGTGCGACCGGTAACCATAAGCGAAAGGAAGGGTATAGTTAACTCCAAAAAAGCTTGCTTCTTTACCGTCTTTTGACCAACGCAACACGCCCCTCGAGTCAACGTACACAGGGTTTTTTAAATCTCTTTTCTGCGCTGCAGCACTTGTACAAATTGCAACCAGAAAGAAAGCTGCAGGAATGAATAAACGCTTCATAAGCTTGTTTGGCTTAATCAGAAAGGATGAATAGGTATGCTTCACAGAAACTCCGCTGAGCCATGTAAGGTAAGCGCTCTTTTTTGGAGCGGGAAAGGAACAACACTACACCGGGATCATAAAAAAAGCCGTTCGAAATTGAACAGCTTTTTAGTTTTTTAGATAGGCTTACTTATAGTTTCACCAGCTTGTAAGAGCCGTCGTTAAAATCAACTGTGATCTTGTAATTACCTGCCACATCGGGCGCCGACATATCACCACCTTCCGGCTTAATTTTTCCGGCCAGCTTAGTGTTCGATGCAGATCCATCTTCACCAAATTTTTTACCCCAGTTACCATTTTCGGGCAGGAGCAAAAACTTCTCTCCACTTTTTAGTGCAATCGAAATCTCAAACTGTGTAGCATTCAGGCGGGTAAATTTTTGTGCAGGATCAGGTACTGGGTTGTTCCAGCCGCCTGGGGTAGCGCCTCCAACGATGTACAGATCTGCGGGCAGGCCGTGTTGTTGTGTGAACGGTGTAACTGTGAACTTTCCTGTTTGAAAATCGACCGTGATCTTGTAAAATCCTGCTGCTGTCGGACCGGGAAAGTTGCTGCTGAAGTTGAAGCCGAAGTCGCCACCACTGTTAAGGCCAGCTGCGCCACTGTTGCCCACTGCATACTTATTGCTCCAGTCACCATTTACCGGTAGCAGCAGGTACTCCTGTCCTCCTTTGAGATCAAAAATTCCAGCCCAGGTGGTTTCTGATACCCTTGCTAATTCCTGTGCCGGTGCCGGAACAGGATTGTTCCATCCGCCCTGGGTCGCACTACCTACTATGAACAGCTTTCCGGAAGCCGGAAGCGCCACCTTTGGTGGAATTTTATAGGGAGTCATCTTAACTTTTATGGTATTGGAATTAATGCGCTCGTTGTTGTTGGCGTAAGAAGAAATAATCCTTACATCCATATCCACAGGCATACTAAAAGCATAGCCCCTGCCCAGCAGCATATCATTCAATTCTTTGGCGGTGAAGCTGGTTGCCGATTTCCCAAGCACCTCTTTACGGAAAGGATTTGAAAAATTCTTACCCGCAGAATCTATCTCAACCGTGTACTTGATGTTGGCAGAATCAGTTGCGTAGTTTGGGGAAGTCCAACTTAAAGTGATGGCGACTTTATTAGAATCGGCCGCGGGCGGTGCGATGGCTGCAGCAGAAGCAGCTACAGTTACGGCTTTACCCGCTTCATACCTCGGCAGCGCATCTACCTTATCACAGGCGACAAACAAAATCGCAGCAGCTGCAACAAACAGAAAGTAATTGACAAATTGTTTCATGTGGCTATTTTATGAGTACTAAAGTTTTGTCACAGTAAACTTACCTCTCTGAAAGTCTACTTCAATTTTATAGTTTCCGGTTACTGCAGGCGCTTTGATGTCGTTGCCTCCATCACGGAAATCGTCACCGTCTACGTTGTTGGCGTTGCCTCCGCCGGTAAATCCATATTTCGCTGCCCAGCTACCATACACCGGAAGAAAGAGATAAGACTCGCCGGCTTTCAGGTTGATACTTGGCAGTACGTACAAAGTCGGGCTTCTTTGTTCAAATTTTTGCGACCCCAATTCTGCTTCTCCGCAGCCACACTGCCAGCTGGCAGGTGTTGCACCACCCGTGATAAATAATTTACCAGAGGCTGGCGGTGTTACCTTGGGAGGAATGGCAAAAGGTGTTACAGCAAACTTCAGCGTATTGCTTGCAAGCAGCGCGGCCGCATTATTTAAACTTGAGGTTACTCTGAATTCGATCTGGTGCGGACTGCCCGGTGTTAGCTGGAGCTGGTTGAGCAGGTAATCGTTCAGTTCTCCCTGCGAAAATGTCCGGCTCAGATCCTTGCTGATGGCAATTGTTTGCCTTTTGGGGTTAGTGAAATTGGCGCCCACCGTATCAATCTCCAGCTGGTACGAAACATCCTGCGAGCTCACGCCCGTGGTAAACTGGTAAGCTGGATTGGTCCAGAAGATTTTAATCGCTTCTTTATCTCTGTTCGCAAAACTCAGCGGTATTGAAGCAGTCTGGCTGGCGGTCAGTACCGGGGGTGTGCCACCTTCGAGGTAGTTCTTGTTTTCGTCTTTCTCACAGGAAACAATCCCTGCAAAAACAGCTACCATACACAGAAGCCTATTGATTTTTTTCATAATTAATCAGTATTAAAATTAGTAGCCGGTATTTTGATCCAGGTTCTGATTGGCTGACCTGACGGTTGACGGAACAGGAAAAATATTGTACTTGCCATCCACTGCCGTACCGGAAGCTACGCCACCTTTCCATTGCCAGGTGTAGGTGCCAGTAGTCAGCAGTCCATAGCGCACCAGGTCTGTACGACGGTGTCCTTCCCAATAAAGTTCGCGACCTCTTTCATCCAGCACTGTTTGTAAAGTAAGGTCAGACGCATTCAGCCTGCCTATGTTGCCCGTTCCATAGCTTTCTCCATAAGCCCTGAAGCGAATCCTGTTCATATAATCCAGTGCAGTGGCAGCATCACCACCTGAGCCATTGCGTAACTGTGCTTCGGCATAGATCAGGTACATTTCGGCCAAACGAAATACAGGAAAATCAATATCGGCAAAATCGCGGTTTTGTGCATCCGAAACAGGTAATCCATCAGAGCGAATGTTCCGGAACTTTTTTACGTGTATGCCTTGCTGGTAGTCTCCTACATTAGTGATCTCGGCGTTGCCCAGGTTGGTAAACAAAGCACGCTGATCACTGGCGCCGGTTCTGTCGGCAAACAGGGCCACAAATTGCTTGGTGGTCCGGTATCCATACCAACCTCCGCCCACACCATAGTCATCGTGGTCGTCGCCGGAAGCAGCATGCACTAAAAAGGTAGTATTGCCATACGACTTGGTACGAAGTCCGTCACAATTAATGGCATAGATAAATTCATCTTTTTGCTTGTCGTTATCGGCCAAAAAGAGCTTTGCATAACCGGGTCGCAGCGTGTAGCCTGCGCCAATTACTTTTTTGGCGTAGGTGATGGCTTCGGTATATTTTGGTGTGCCCGTGTACACTGCTGCATTCAGGTACATTCTCGCCAGCAGGGCCCAGGCTGCTGCCTGGTCTACGCGCCCGTATTCAATTGTTTTAGCGGGTGCCAGTTCGGAATCGATCGCCTTTAGTTCGCTTTCAATATAGGCAAACAGTTCTGCCCGGTTCTTTTGTTTTGGCAGCGCAGCACCGATTAAGTCTGCTTCAGTGATAAAGGTTGTTTTGCCGAAAAGATCCATCACTGCCCAGTAGTTGAATGCACGCAAAAAACGCACTTCAGCCCTGCTCTTCTTAATGTCTGCCGCGTCTGCGCCGGCGATACCGCGTGCAGCCAGCTTCTCATCTGTCGCTTCCCTTAAATACTCGTTGCCTATGGTAACATTGTATACCAGACGGGAATACAAGCCCAATAAAAAAGGATCTGAACTAGTCCATCTCAGCCCGTGAAAATCTTTGATGGTTTGGTCGTCCCAGGAAACGATGGCTTCATCAGTAGGCAGTTCCTGGGCATTGAAAAAACCACGGATAAAAGGCGACTGCGAACCTTCGTCTAGTCCCTGGATGTCTGAAGCGCCCGCCGGTCCTGCATTTCCTGTAGTGGCAAGGCCGCCGTATACTTTGGCCAATACGCCTTTGTAGCCGGCCGCTGTAGCGTAAGCGGTGGCTGGCGTAAGGTCGTTAGTAGGATAGATATCAAGCTTTTTGGCACAGGAAGCTACCATCACGAGGGCAGTCAGTCCGAGAACCATTTTGTTAATTGTTTGTACAGACATATATCAATAAATTATTATTATTTAGAAATCCAGGTTTACACCCAAACTAAATATCCGGGGCCGGGGATAGATGTTTCCATCGATACCATTGTCGCTCGAAATTTCAGGATCCAGCCCTTTGTATTTTGTGAATACAGCTACATTTTGTATGCTGGCAGAGAGTCGAAGCACAGCCGCTTTTTTAAATACGCTTCCGGCATTATAACCAAGGTTGATGTTGTCTAACCTAAAAAATGAAGCGTTCTCTATAAAGTAATCAGAGAGGAACTGGTTGTTCGAGTTGTTTCTGAAGCCGGTTTCGAGGTAGCTAACCGATGCGTTTCCAACGTAGTTGATTGGATTTTTTAACACAGACAAAATTCCACTGCCTGCGTTGTACTGGTTGTACAGGTAATTGCCAAACATTCCATGAGCGGTGGCGCCGAAACTGAATTTTTGGTATTGCAGCTGTGTGCTCAGTCCAAACAGAACGTCAGCGTCAGGCTTCTTATAGAGGTACCTGTCGTCGGCGTTCAGTGCGCCATCCCTGTTGATATCTTCATATAATCCCTCGATAGGTTTGTCGTTCTTATCGTATACTTGTTTGTATACGAAGAATGCATTAGGTGCATAGCCTACCCTGTTCTTTCCAATGAAGTTTCCAGTTGCGATACCGATACCGCCTACATCAATTCCTTTAAAAGCGGGATCTTCGTATTTCAACAGATTGGTAATTTCCCGCTTATTACGACTTACATTAAATCCAAAATCCCACGTAAGGTTTTTATTTCGGACAGGCGTGGTGTTTAAGGAAAACTCCACACCTTCCACATCAACATTTCCTACATTGGTAGTAATGCGATTTACAAAATTGGCGCCCGGGGCTACGGGGACATCACTCAACAGATCGCTGGTTTTTTTGAGATAGTAGTCGAAGCTTCCTGATATCCGGTTGTTGAAAAATCCGAAATCCAGACCAAGATTGGTAGTGGCAGTGCTCTCCCATTTAATACTTGCGTCATATCCTTCCGGCCGGAGGTAGGTATAAAATGTATTTCCAAATTGATATTGGGCAGAAGAGTTGCTGACAGTGTAACGGGTGAGATACGAATAATATCCGATGCCATCCTGCTGACCTGTTTCACCCCAGCTTGCCCGAAGTTTCAGATCGGTGAGTACCGGTGCAGATTTGAAAAATTGCTCTTTCAATTTCCATGCTGCAGCGACGGCCGGAAAATAACCTACCCTTGTTTGTGGCGACAGTTTGGAACTGGCGTCTCTGCGCAAAGAAGCAGTAATCAAATACTTGTCGGCAATATTGAAGTTCACCCTGCCCAGGTAAGATTCCAGCCGGTACATGGGATCATCTGTAAGAAAGGTAGGCTGCGAATTCTCAATCGTGTCTTTCAGTCCGGGCTTTAAAGCGTTGGCAATGGGGCGAAAACTAAAAGAAGAAAAATTGTACTGGTTCGTTAGAAACTCCTGGTAAGAATGACCCACCAGTACATCGATTTTTGTATTCAATCGCTTCAGTTCCCTGGCATAAAACAACTGAACATCGGCGAGCGTATTACGTTTTTTCTGTTCGTAGTGCGATTTTCTTCCCCCGCTTCTGTAGCTTGTAGCAGACAGGGAATCTACAACATCGTTGCCATCACCGCCGGTATTGTCTATACCAAGATTCAGTAACAAATGAAGGTCGGGAAGGAAATGGAACTTGTAGTCAAACTGCGCGTTACCGATAAATCGATTCACCACCGAGCGATTGTCGCGCAGGTTAATGAGCGATAAGGGGTTTCGGGTGGCCAGCTCAATCGGCCTGCCATCTGCCTGTACGTGTTCAAAAAATCCCCCGTATTTATTATCAGTGTAGATTGATTGAGTGGGATCAAAAGCAATTGCCGCACCCACAGCACCCTGATCTGAAAAATTATTATTGATCCGGCTTAATTTACCGTTCAGGTTTAATGAGAGATGGTCGTCAAAGAACTTTGGCGACAGGTTGATTGCGCCAGATAAGCGATTAAATTTATTTTTAAGCAACACGCCTTCCTGGTTAAGATATCCTACCGATACCCGGAACGGAACAGCACCTAATGCGCCACTGGCACTCAGGTTGTTGTCGAGCCCTAATGCCTTGCGGTAGATCGCATCCTGCCAGTTGGTGTTGGCGGCACCCAGGAGATTTTTGTATGTATTTGTTCCGGTAGCGACAGCGTCTTTTGCGATAATGTCCCGAACCTGGTCGCCAGATAAAACATTTACCAGCTCCGGCACTGTACCCAGGGAAACCTGGCTATTAAAGTTGTAGCGCACCTTTCCCTGCTGGCCTTTTTTAGTGGTAATAATAATCACCCCGTTGGAGGCTCTCGATCCGTACAGGGCTGTAGCGGAGGCGTCTTTTAAAACGCTCATCGATTCTATATCATTAGGATTGATGGTGCTTAATAAATTACCCGAACCGGCAATGCCATTGCCCTCAACCGGTACGCCATCTATCACAAGAAGCGGGTCGTTGCTGGAACTTAAAGAAGCCCCGCCCCTGATACGGATCTTGCTTCCACCACCGGCTGAGCCACCTCCCGATGTGATTTGTAAACCTGCAACCTTGCCCTGCAACAGTTGCTCAGGTGAAGGAATGAAGCCTTTTTGAAAATCTTTTGCGCCAACCGACGTCACCGACCCGGTCAGATCACCTCTCCTTCGGGTACCGTAAGCAACTACTACTACCTCATTTAAATTACCTGCCAGCGACTGCAAAGACACGTTTACCGTTGTTGTTCCATTCAGAGAAAATTCCTGGGAAGCATAGCCAACCGAAGAAAAGACCAGGGTGCTGGCAGCTTCCGGCACAGAAAACGAGAATGACCCCGTTTCACCGGTGGAGGTTGCCAGGGTTTGCCCTTTCACGGTTACGGTAACCCCAGGAACGCCTGCACCAGCCCCATCTGTAACCCTGCCACTGACGACTTTCGACTGGGCAAAGAGGCAGAATGGCTGTGAGATAAAGAGGAGAGACAAAATCGTAGAAAGTACGTTTCTGCAATTCATAAGCAATAATCGTTTAGTTGTTCTAATGCCCTGGCGGGCACAATGTGTAATTGGTACACAATTATACTTCTAATTTAAGAAATTGTTAGCTTTTTTTGATGAGCTAAGTTCTAGTTTCTATGAGTTACGTTAACCCTCAACCCCAAACCAATCTTACACAGCGATCTTTTTTTCTTTGCCTTGCATGGGGTTCAATGCTTTTTGCTGGGTTTTGAACTTATACAATTTCCCGGGTCGGTGGGGAACGTCTTGTTCCATTTCATTGAGGTCTTGAAGCCAGTCTTTAAGCATGATTCGCTTGCGGAAGTTCCGCCGGTCCAGTTCTACACCCAATATTGCTTTGTACAGGTCCTGGAGTTCCCGTAAAGAAAATTTTTCAGGAAGCAGGTTGAACACTACTGGCTGCTCCATTATCTGTTCACGCAGCCGCTTAATGCAGGTGTTCAGGATCAGTTTATGGTCGAAGGCCATTTTTCCCACAGAGGTCGTCGCCTGCCAGTGGAGTTCATGCTCTGCCAGGTGCAGGTTATAGTTATTGATGTCCACCAGAGAATAATAGGCCGTGGTGATCACCCGCCCGGAGGGATGCCTGTTTATAGAACCGAATGTATAAACCTGTTCCAGGAAAACATTCTTCAACCCGGCACGTTCTTGCAGCACCCGGTAAGGAGCATCCCTAAGATCTTCAGCTGGCTTCACCAGATCCCCAAGCACAGACCACAGACCCTCGAACTCTTTAAGGTCGGATTTGATGAGGAGCACCTTGAGTTTTTTGTCTTCGTAGCCGAAGATGACACAGTCTACAGAAATAGCAATATTAAAAAAGTCGAGGTGGGCTTTCTTTTCCGTTGCTGCCGTTTTGAGTTGACCTGATGTATCCATGATTATAGCAAACTAACTTTTAGAATTTTTGTTTGAGAAGCGGTTGTAATCCTGAAGTAATAAACTCCAGAGGCTGCAGGCATCGCTTTCCGATTAATATTAATTCTTTGTTGCCCTGCGGGCAGCATGGCTTCCTGCACAACTTTTATCACCTGTCCTGCCGTGCCTACCAGCACCACTTTCGTTTGCTCTGCCTGCGGAAGATTCAGTTCCAGTGTAAAGCCGGCTGTTACCGGGTTTGGAAAGACTTTGGCCTCCAGAGTGGTAGCAGGTGGCGGAGGTGGAGGCGGCGTAGAGAGGGAGGTATCATTAAGATTCCTGTTCAAATAAACGTGATACTCCCCAGGCTGCAGGCTGATGGTTTGCTGGGCACCAGTGGCAGGCAGGGAAGTGTTGGTAAGTAGATCGTACCACGTACCCGCTTTAGGAAAAGTAACTGGGCCGCTTGCAGGCACGACACCGAAGTTACCCACTACCATCAAATGAGATGTATCACCACTGGACACACGCAACCATTTAAAGCCCTCACTTAAACTTCGGTCAATGGTGCCCGTTAAGAAGACTTCTTTGTATGCCTTATGAAATCTAAGCTTGATCAGTTTGCTGTATACGTCATACACATTTTTACGGCGTGGATCGGCGCGGTAGTCCCACCGGATTGGTTTAACGTCTACCCTGCAGTTGTTATTGATAGTACCGTTGCCGCAATCGTTGATAGAATAGTCATAGCCCAGTTCGCCAAACTGCCAAAGCATTTTGGGACCGGGGATAGTGAACAGGAAAGCGCCGTTCAATTCCATTCTCTTCAAAGCTGTTGCCAGTTCCTTTGTATTGTAGGAGCCGGAAACGTTGCCGAAATTGATGTTCTTATACATCAGTCGTTCTTCATCGTGGCTCTCCATATAAGTAATTAGATGCGGATCTTTCCATCCCCGAACGGAGTGGATACCGCCTTCAAAATTGGAATTGCCTACATATCCCATGGCAGCCTCCTGGTAGTTATAACTCATGTTGCCCCAAAGCAGCATGCCGTAGTCGGACAGTTCTTTTTCCTCGGTGTTATCGGCAAAATGTTCCAGGATCGTGTAGGCTCCCGGGGCTTTCAGTTGAACGGTGTCGTAGTAACGTTTCCAGATAGC
>JBGTIL010000292.1:0-15611 GCA_041745695.1 Chitinophagaceae bacterium
GCCTGCCGGGCCTGCGCCTACAATTACTACGGTTTGCCTGGCTTTGTGAACGTCTCTAAGTTGCAGAGGCACAAGCGGAACCTGTTGATAAGGCTCATTGATGAAAGCGTTTATGGTGAATTGATAGAATGCCTGTCGGCTGCGGGCATCAAGCGATTTCTTTAAGATAGAGTAGCCCGTGAGTTGGCTTGAAGGTATGCCAAGGCTCTGCGCCACAATGTCGTGAAGCATTCTTTCATCGGCTGCGGCAGCAGGATTTACTTTAACTGAGATTTGTCGTTGCATGTCAGGTGTTTATCCTGAAAAAGGAATGGTGCAAAGGTGCGTGAATTATTGTAAGGGTTAAGCCAAAACCACACAGTATAATAGGAGGAAAGATTTTAAAGCAGGAGTGCAAATCTTAATTAAATAATTAATGCGTAAGCTTACCTTTAATAAGCGCCGATAAAGTATGCTGCACTTGAAGGAAGGATTGTCGATGCTGCCTAAATTTCCTTCTGAGATTCTATTTATAGGTTGTAAACAACAAATGCCCTTAGTAACTGTTGCAAGGGGGGTGGTGACCTGAGTTTTACTACGGCTTATGATTGATTGTGATCCCAACTTTGGTCTCGGAAATGGATCGATAATTGACCTGAATCGAGTTAATAAAATATCCGGGATATAAAAATTTTTTTTTCATTTTCTTTTACTGAAATTCGTTCCCCATCCAAATATTTTTGTACACACGTTGTGAAAAACTCTACACCACCTTCCATTTTCTTAACTTGCTGTAAACTGCTTTCCGTTCATGGTTAAAAATGCTGAACTTATTTGGTCAAGTTGTTTGTCGATCATAAAAGACATTGTTGAATGGCAGCATTTTAAGACATGGTTCGAGCCTATTAAGCCCGTTGCATTAAAAGAAAACGTTCTCATCATACAGGTGCCCAGCCAATTTTTTTATGAGTATCTGGAGGAACATTATGTAAACCTGTTGGCTAAAACACTGAAGAGAGAATTAGGCAAAGAAGCCCAATTGGAATACCGCATTATGGTAGACGGTGGCAATAATTATAATAAGCCTGTTACTGTGGATGTAGCAGGACAGGGGTATAAATCTTTTTCGAACAATGAGATGGACTTTCCACTCGTTGTGAACTCTCCCGTAAAAAATCCTTTTGTTATTCCAGGGTTGAAGAAAATGCACATCGACCCGCAACTGAATCCGGTTTATACTTTTGATGCCTATATTGAAGGCGACTGTAACCGCGTGGCCCGCCGCGCAGGAAAAACTGTTGCTGAAAAGCCAGGTGCCAACTCTTTTAATCCACTGGTTATCTACGGCAGTGTAGGGCTGGGCAAAACGCATCTCGCACAGGCCATCGGTAATGAAGTAAAAAAACTTCAACCCAATAAGGTTGTTCTGTATGTTAGCTCTGAAAAATTTATCAACCAGTTTGTTGATCATAGCCGTAACAACGCTATTAACGATTTCATCCATTTCTACCAGCTTATAGATGTTCTGATCATTGATGATGTGCAGTTCTTTAATCGCGCCGAGCGTTCACAGGATGCCTTCTTCGCTATTTTCAACCACCTTCACCAGTCAGGTAAGCAACTGGTTTTAACTTCCGATAAAGCGCCGAAAGACCTTGATGGGATGCAGGAACGTTTGCTCAGCAGGTTTCGCTGGGGGCTAAGCGCCGACATACAGTCGCCTGATTACGAAACACGTATTGAGATACTGGAACGTAAGATGAAAAACGATGGTCTGGAGATGCCGAAGGAAGTGGTGAAGTACATTGCTTATAATATTAGTAACAACATCAGGGAACTGGAAGGTGCGCTTATTTCCTTATTAGCCCAGTCTTCGCTGAACCGTCGCGAGATCGACCTGGAACTGGCTAAGAAAGTATTAAGAAATTTTATCAAGTCTTCCAGCAAGGAGATTACCATCGATACCATTCAAAAGCTGGTATGCGAATACTTTGAAGTACCGTACGATAAGCTGCTGCAGAAAACCCGCAAGCGGGAGATTGTGCAGGCACGCCAGATCACGATGTACCTCGCAAAAGCCTTTACTAAAAATTCGCTGAAAACCATTGGTGAGCACTTCGGAGGCCGCGATCATACTACAGTCATACATTCCTGCCAAACGGTGAAAGACCTGATGGATACGGATGGTCTTTTCCGCGATAATGTTATGGAGCTGCAGCAGAAAGTACAGCTGGCTGCTATGTAAATTTTTTTGCCACGGTTTTTTTGCTGCTAAGGCGCAAAGGCACAAAGGAATGAAGCCAGGTCGGGCGGTCATTGCGAGGTACGAAGCAATCTCTCAGGCGATGAATAAAATCAGATAGCAACAGAGAAACATTGAAGCATTGTAGAAATTACTCCTTTGTGTTCCTTTGTGGCTTCGTGTCTTGGCGGCAAAATTCTCCGTGGTTCATCACTTTGCGTTTCTTTCCGTCTTGGGGCCTTAGCGGCAGAAGCTACAAACCAGCCTTTATCTTTGCCGCTCAAATGATCACTATGTTCCGTTCTCATACCTGTGGCGAATTAAGAAAAACCCCCGCCGCACAACCCGTTACCCTTGCCGGGTGGGTGCAAACCATACGTAAGTTTGGCGCTATTACATTCATCGACCTTCGCGACCGCTATGGCATCACGCAATTACTTTTTAACGAAGCCCTGAACAGCGAGCTGGAAGCAGCTCCGCTTGGTCGGGAGTTTGTGCTCCAGGTTAAGGGTACAGTTACAGAGCGAAGCAATAAAAACGACCATCTGCCTACAGGAGAAATAGAAATCCTAGTGCAGTCATTCCAGGTACTGAATCCTTCTGCTGTGCCTCCTTTCACCATCCAGGATGACACAGATGGGGGCGATGACCTGCGCATGAAATACCGCTTCCTTGATCTGCGGCGCAACGCCGTAAAACAAAATATAGAACTCCGTTATGCAGTAGGACGTGCCACCCGCAACTACCTGCACAACCAGGGATTCATGGATATTGAAACCCCCTTCCTGATCAAGTCAACTCCGGAAGGTGCGCGCGACTTTGTAGTACCCTCAAGGATGAACGCCGGCCAGTTTTACGCCCTGCCCCAATCACCCCAAACATTCAAGCAATTACTCATGGTGAGTGGCTACGACCGCTACTACCAGATTGTGAAATGTTTTCGCGATGAAGACCTGCGCGCCGACAGGCAGCCGGAGTTCACACAGATCGACTGCGAAATGTCTTTCGTAGAGCAGGAAGATATTCTCCAGATGTTTGAAGGCATGATTAAATCGATTTTTAAAGAAGTAAAGGGAATCGATTATATTGGCGCTGTAGAACGTACTACCTGGGAAGATGCGATGTGGCAATACGGAAACGACAAGCCCGACATTCGCTTCGGAATGAAAGTGGCAAACATTAAAGTACCTGCACATGCATTCACTCAAAAAAAATCGCTTTGGTCGCAATACGATATTGCCTCCGCTCAACCCAACATAACCTCAACCTTTCCGGTTTTCAACAACGCAGAAACCGTGTTGGCGATAGCGGTACCCGGCGCCGCTGATTATACAAGAAAGCAGGTAGACGCCCTCACCGATTGGGTGAAACGCCCACAGGTTGGAATGCAGGGGCTGGTATACATCAGGTGCCAGCAAGATGGTACTTACAAGAGCAGCGTCGATAAATTCTTTTCCGCCGAAGACCTTCATTCTATTGCTGTTTTTACCAGGGCAGCCCCTGGTGATCTTGTGTTGGTGCTGGCCGGCAACGAAGACAGAACGCGCAAAGCCATCAGCGACCTGCGCATGGAGCTTGGCGGGCAGTTAGGTTTGCGTAAGAAAGAAGAATATAACTTATTGTGGGTGCTCGACTTTCCACTGTTTGAATATGATGAAACAGGTAACCGATGGGTTGCCAGGCACCATCCTTTTACCTCACCCAAGCCCGAACACATTGCCGCCATGATTGGCAATGATCCGCGCATTGAAAGCGGCGCCGACTACCTCAGCCATCCTTACGCAGGCATCAAAGCCAATGCGTACGACCTCGTGTTGAATGGAAACGAAATTGGAGGTGGCTCAATCCGCATCTACCAGCGAGAGCTGCAGGAAAAAATGTTTACCGCCCTTGGCATGAGCGCAGAAGAAGCGCAACACAAGTTCGGTTTCTTGTTGGGCGCGTTTGAGTACGGCGCACCGCCGCATGGTGGCATTGCTTTTGGATTCGACCGGCTCTGTGCGCTGCTTGGAGGCAGCGAGAGTATCCGCGACTTTATTGCATTTCCAAAAAATAACAGCGGCCGGGATGTAATGCTCGATGCTCCGTCTACAATAGATGATGGGCAATTAAAAGAATTGAGCATTCACCTGGATCCTTCATAGCTATTTATAATAACCTTGCGTGTAGTGTTTTAATTCATACTTTGTACTAAACGCGCACGCTCACCCTGTCCGCGGCGAATGCCGCTTGTGCACCCGACCAAAGCGCTGTTGGCATAGCCTCTATCTTAACTATTTTTTGGTTACAAAGGGCATAGGAATTGAACGATGGGAGGAGCACATGAACTCTCTATTCTTATTGTTGTTTTCTATGTCGATCCTTTCCTCCTGTCAACAGACGGCGTCCGCTCCGGGTATAGTTTCTTTACCTGAATCAACTTTTCTGAATGTGTCCTATGGTACTGATTCTCTGCAGCGCATGGACGTGTACCTTCCAGCTGGCAGGAAAACGAGTACAACTCCATCTCTCATTCTCATACACGGAGGGGGCTGGAACGCCGGTTCTAAAGAAAGCTTTACGGCTTACGTAGACAGCTTCAAAAAACGCCTTCCACATTACGCCTTCTTCAACCTCGATTACCGGCTTGTAAACGAGAGCAACCTTTTTCCAACCCAGGAGCAAGATATTAAAGCCGCGATTCATTTTATCAGGTTCAATGCAGCAGGGTATGGTGTCGACTCTAATCGCTTTGTTCTCCTGGGAGCTTCTGCGGGGGCTCATCTTGCGCTTTTGCAGGCTTACAAATACAGCGATCCGGCAATTAAAGCAGTGATTGATTTTTTCGGTCCTTCGGATCTGTTGGCAATGTATCAAAAGCCCTGGCATCCGCTGGTAACTTATGCTTTGCAGATGATCACCGGTGCCACTCCGCAAACAAATCTCGCGCTGTATAAGGCATCCAGCCCGGTGAACTACATTACCGCCGCCAGCGCGCCCACGCTTATTTTTCATGGTGCCGATGATGGAATTGTAGACTTGTCACAGTCGACGATCTTACAGAAGAAACTGCAAAGTGAAGCGGTGCCGCACGATTTAGTGGTTTACAAAGGAGAACGCCACGGCTGGTTCGGCGCAACACTCAGTCGCTCGTTTGACCGTATAGAAACTTTCCTGGAAACGCATATGAGATAACTGCAATTCTATTTATGAGATAACTGCGCTCCTCTTTATTTATCTTTATGACCTCAAACACGCCAACGTTTCGGCTCACTTCATGACGATGAAAAATTTTATTTTATTTGTCTCCCTCTTGCTTTCTGCAGCCTGTCAGAAAACAGTTGACCTCGTTCCCGTTCAGAAAGTTCAACTGCCCGCTTCGACAACATTAGACGTTGCTTATGGGGCAGACCCAAAACAGAAAATGGATATTTACCTCCCGGCTGGCCGGCACAGCGACAGCACCAAACTAATGGTTTTAGTGCACGGGGGCGCGTGGATCGGTGGAGACAAGAGCGAGTTTGGGGCACTTGTACTGGTGCTGCAACAACGCTTTCCAAATTATGCCATTGCCAATATCAATTACCGCCTGGCAGTTTTGACTGCTAATCACTTTCCGGCACAGGAGAACGATATGAAATCGGCGGTTGGTTACCTTTTGCAGAAGAGTAAAGAACTGCAGGTAAGCCGAAAGATTGTTTTGTTGGGAGCCAGTGCCGGCGCACATATGGCGTTGCTGCAAGCTTACAAGCAGCATGATCCAGGCATTAAAGCTGTTGTTGATTTTTTTGGTCCGCCAGACATGACCCAACTATACAGTAGCGTTACTAATGAGAACCAAAAGTTTGCCATGCAGGTATTGGTTGGCGGCACCCCGGCCTCCCATCCAAACTTGTATTACCAGTCGAGTCCTTTATCTTTTGTTAGCGCTGCTGCACCGCCCACTATTATTTTTCATGGCGATCGCGACGAGCTGGTGCCTGTCGACCATTCCCGGCAGCTCAAGCAAAAGTTGGACGAAGCCCGTGTAATAAATCAACTGGTGATTTACCCGAACCAGGGACACGACTTATGGCCGCCGTTGATCATGGCTGATGCATTTTCTAAAATGGATATTTTCCTGAAGTCCAATGTTCGCTAGGGATTACGCTTAGAGACAGCAACTGTTTCTCAACAACGGCTTATTTTGCCCACCCTGCAACAATGATTTTACTTTCCGGTTTATATGCAGATTGATGCTGCCTCGGCATTTCTTCCTTAATTTGACCTATGAATGCTGCTGCACCGCTGGCCGAAAGGGTAAGACCAAAAACCCTTGATGAACTTGCCGGACAAAAACACCTGGTGGGCAAAGGCAGCATTTTGCGTACAGCCATCGAAAGCGGAAAGATCCCCTCGCTACTCCTCTGGGGTCCACCCGGAACTGGTAAAACAACCCTCGCACACATCATCGCACATGCATTGAACCTTCCATTTTTCACGCTCAGTGCTGTTAGCTCCGGTGTGAAGGAAGTAAGAGAAGCGATCAGCCAGGCAGAACACCTCACCGGTGCCATTCTTTTCATAGATGAAATCCATCGCTTCAATAAAGGACAACAGGATGCCTTACTAAGTGCTGTTGAAAAGGGAGTCATTACACTGATAGGCGCTACCACAGAGAATCCTTCTTTTGAGGTCAACAGCGCCTTGCTTAGCCGTTGCCAGGTGTACATTCTCAAGGCGCTGGAAAAGGAAGATCTCAATCAACTCCTCGCTTCCGCAATGACACGGGATCCATGGTTACTGACCCGGAAGATTGAAGTGAAAGAAACAGAAGCGCTGCTCACCATATCTGGAGGAGATGCCAGGAAACTTTTGAATCTTTTCGAACTGGTGGTTCAAACGCTGGGTGGCGCCAATAGTACTGCACCTGCCCTGGTGATCACAGACAGCGCGGTGATGGAGATAGCCCAGCAGCGTGTTGCGCTTTATGATAAAAAGGGCGATCAGCACTACTATATTATTTCTGCCTTTATCAAGTCAATGCGCGGTTCTGATCCCAATGCCGCCGTGTACTGGCTGGCAAGAATGATTGAAGGTGGGGAAGACGTGAAATTTATCGCACGCCGGATGGTGATTTTTGCCAGTGAGGACATAGGCAACGCTAATGCCAATGCATTACTCCTGGCTAATGCTACCTTCGATGCCGTGAATAAAATCGGCTACCCTGAGTCAGGAATAATTTTATCTCAATGTGCTACCTACCTGGCCTCTTCCCATAAAAGCAACGCTTCCTATGTTGCTATTAACGAAGCCCTCGATATCGTTCGGAAAGAAGGAGACCTGCCAGTTCCCCTGCCTATTCGCAATGCCCATACAAGCCTGATGAAAAGCCTCGACTTCGGCAAGGGCTACGAGTATGCACACAATCATGAGCAATCTTTTTCACTCCAGGAATTTCTTCCGGACAAGATAAAAGGGACAGCATTTTACAGACCAGGCAAAACGCCGAGAGAAGAGGAACTGCGACATTTTCTAAAAATCCGTTGGAAGGATAAATACGGTTACTAAGTCTTCTGTTTTGCAGGTTCTACTTATCAACAACCCAATAAACGCACGCTGGAAGCTAAATACAATTTAAAAATTATGGATAAGAAGTCTGGGTACTTATTACTGATGGTTTGCTGGTTACTAACCGCGCAAGTAGTTGCGGGGCAGAAGATCATCAACAGGGACAAAGAAATAGAGAAGATGGTGTCAGAGGTGTCTTCCGATTCGTTAAAGGCCTACATCGATAAAATGGTGAGCTTCGGTACCCGCAGCACGGTGAGCAGTACTACAGACAGCAAGCGTGGGATAGGAGCCGCAAGGAAGTGGGTGGTGCAAAAGTTTGCAGAGTTTGCAAAGAATAGCGGCGGCCGTTTGTCTGCTTATGTAGACACTACTACGCTTCAGCCTGATGGCCGGCGCATCGATGCAGCAATCAACCTGGGCAATGCAGTCGGGATGCTCAAGGGCTCCGATCCTGCCGACAAGCGCATTTACATTATTAGCGGCCATCTGGATAGCCGGGTAACTGATGTAATGAACCGCACGGCAGATGCGCCCGGTGCCAATGACGATGGTAGTGGAGTAGCAGCCGTGCTCGAATGTGCCCGCATCATGAGTAAACATTCGTTTCCTGCCACTGTGATTTTCGTAGCAGTAAGCGGAGAGGAGCAGGGACTTCTGGGTGCAGGGTATATGTCGGAAAAAGCCAGACGTGAAGGCTGGCAGATTGATGCGATGCTGAACAATGATATCATGGGAAGTAACAACAGCAATGAAACAAACATTATTGATAACACCAGGTTGCGCGTATTCAGTGAGGCTTTTTCTGTAACCGACACAGGGCGCATAGCGCAGAATATCCGCACCCTGGGCTTGGAAAACGACGGACGCCCCCGGCAACTGGCGCGCTATGTAAAGGAGGTAGGAGAGCGTTATGTAGACAACCTGGAAGTAGTGCTGATTTACCGTAACGATCGTTTTCTGCGCGGGGGTGATCACACACCTTTTGTGCAAAGAGGATTTCCTGCAGTACGCCTCACCGAAATGAATGAAAATTATAACCATCAGCACCAGGATGTACGTACATCCGGGGGCGTGGTATATGGCGACCTTGCCGAATTCATGGACTTTGAGTACCTGCGAAAGAACACAGCCATCAACCTGGCTGTGCTGGCTAATCTTGCCAAGGCGCCCTCGCTTCCCCTCGATGTGAAAGTAGACGTGAAAAACCTGACCAACTCCACTTCGCTCTCCTGGAAAACGCCCCAGTCGGGTAAGGTCAGAGGTTACTATATCATGATGCGTGAAACAACTTCTCCGGTTTGGCAAAAGAAGTTTTTTACTTCGGAGAATACAATGACGCTTCCCTATTCTAAAGACAATTATTTTTTTGCTGTGCAGGCTGTGGGGCTATCTGATAACGAAAGTCTGCCTGTGGTGCCTGCCGTTGGACGCTAATTTTGAATTATGGAACTGGAATGGGAATTTAAAAGTTTCGAAGACCTGTCTCCGCATCAGTTGTATGCGCTGCTGCAGTTGCGCAGTGCTGTATTTGTGGTGGAGCAGAACTGCGTGTTTCTGGATGCCGATGATAAGGACCAGGACAGTTTTCATTTGCTGGGAAGCAACGGTCAGCAGTTGGTGGCGTATACCCGCATCGTACCGCCAGGCGTGATTTACAACGAGGCTTCAATTGGAAGGGTAATTACCGCTCTTTCTGTTCGCAGGTCTGGCGCAGGCAGGGAGCTAATGCGGGAATCTATTAAGAAGATAGATCAACTGTACGGAGCCGGTACTATTAAAATAGGTGCCCAGCTATACCTCAAAAAATTTTATGAATCATTTGGATTTGTAAAAGAGGGAGACGGCTACCTGGAAGATGGCATCGAACATATATACATGTTTAAGAACCCAAATTAAATATAATATGTAACTGGCGAAGCCAGTAGTGTTAACCTCTTTGTTCGCCTGCCGACGTTCGTATAACTACGAAGTATAAAGACGCATTTTTTCTGAAGGCACACAAAAACGTGCCTTTTGTTTGCATCATAACTATCCGCGTTTTACTTTAGCCTTGTTATCCAAATCCTATACAAAACTTAAACCTATCCTTTTATGAGAACAACTGTACCAGGTGTACGTACAATAGTGCTCATCACTGTACTGTCACTTGTTTCATTCGCTTCCTTCTCCCAATCCATCAGCAGCGGCAACGGCAAATACGAATTTGGCCTTGGTCTTGGTCCCCTTTTCTTTTTGGGTGACCTGGGTGGCAATGCGGGCGTAGGTAAGACCTTTGTAAAGGATGTAAACGTTCCTCTCACTAAACTTTCAAAAGGATTGTATGTCAATGTTTATCCTGCCGAATGGCTGGGTTTTCGATTGGCATTGAACCACGGAATTTTAGAGGGCGACGACAGTAAAATTCAGCAAAAAGGCGATGGCGCCGAGCAATACCGGAAGGCGCGTAACCTGAAATTCAAGTCTTCAATGGCCGAGGTTTACGTAGCAACTGAGATATATCCAACGGTGTTTATGGAAAAATACGATGGTCTCCAGGGCAAGCTCCGCCCTTATGGCATCGCCGGTGTTGGACTAATGAAATTCAATCCGAAGGGCGAATACAAAGAGCCCGCAGGCGCCAGCAAGTGGGTTGAACTTCATCCCTTACGTTTAGAAGGACAGGGAATGAAAGAGTATCCTGCAAAAAAAGAGTACTCATTGATGACACTGGAAATTCCGATGGGCTTTGGTGCGAAGTATTATATTAAAGAGAATATGTATGTGGGTATGGAAGTACTTCACCGCAAAACTTTTACAGATTACATAGATGATGTAAGCACAACTTATATCGATGCCAATCTTTTTGCACAATACCTAACGCCAGAGCAAACAGCCATGGCCAACCAGTTAAACTACCGTTCAAACCTTACCGCAAACGGTTCCAACACCCGCCCTCTTATAGGTGAGCAGCGGGGCGATCCAAAAGAAAACGATTCTTTCTTTTCTACCATACTAAGATTTGGCTGGAGACTAAATGATTCGAATTCTCCAGGTGGTAAAGCCGCCCGCCAGATGCGTTGTCCTTCATTTTATTAATAATTTATATGAAACGAGTACCATGCAGCCTGTTACTGATTTTACTTTCCTTTGCCGTGAATGCGTCGGTTCCCCAACAGTCGCATAGCAGAAGGGCAGTATATTCCGATTCGCTTCGTGTGAGGATGTACTCCAAAGGTCATATTATTAAGTCATCAAAGAATCCAACTTCAAACGGATCCTTAAGTATCACTACAAGAAGTTCGGTGGATCTACATTTTTATGTATTCGACCTCTCAGGCACGCTGGTACACAGAGCCACGCTTAAAGACAGGGAGAGAACCAAATTGCCTGCTTTAGAAAAGGGTACCTACCTGTACGATGTGTTTCAGGACGACCTGAGTATTGAAGAAGGAAAAATCGTAATCAAATAAAACCAAAAGATAATATTTCCAGTAAGAGGCAGAGAGCTTAATAAAATTCAATTCCTGGTTGCAGAAACCATAATCCGTTCCCTATCGTACCCTAATCCCTAAAAATTTTATTAATTACTTTCTGCCCGCTTTACTGGGATCTTATTACTGCCAACAGCTCACGCGCAGCACAAAAATAATTATGCTATCAATCGCATTACCCGCTGCTCATTTATTTTTCCCGGTGACATTGATCACCAGAACACGGAACACCCTGATCATGGGTATCAGCAAGGTGTCGAACTGGCGTTACTTCAGAGAAACCAGGTTATGCCTTCACCACTTTCCGTTTCAACTCTTCTTTTAAAAATTTCCCTGTAAAGCTTTCTTTCACTTTCGCAAGGTTTTCCGGTAGCCCCTCGAATAATACTTTGCCACCGCCCGATCCACCTTCCGGTCCTATATCGATAATATAATCAGCTACTTTGATCACGTCCAGGTTGTGCTCAATAACCAGTACCGAGTTGCCTCGGTCTACCAGCTTGTTTACTACTTCAAGCAGGTGATGAATATCCTGGAAGTGCAGACCCGTGGTTGGCTCGTCGAGAATATAAAATGTTTTTCCTGTATCTCTTTTTCCCAGCTCAGTAGCCAGTTTTACCCGCTGCGCTTCACCGCCGCTTAATGTTACAGCAGATTGTCCCAGGGTAATATATCCAAGTCCCACTTCCTGGAGCACCTTGATCTTCCTGTAGATGTAAGGAATATTCTGAAAAAATACAACAGCATCTTCCACCGTGAGGTTTAATACATCGGATATTGATTTGCCTTTGTAACGAATTTCCAGTGTTTCGCGGTTGTATCGTTTACCATTACACTTCTCGCAATGCACATAAACATCGGGCAGAAAGTTCATCTCGATCACCCGCATTCCGCCTCCCTCGCACACCTCGCAACGTCCACTCTTCACATTGAAAGAAAACCGTCCTGCATTGTAGCCCCTGATCTTTGCTTCAGGTATGGAGGCAAAAAGCGTTCGTATATCGGTAAAGAATCCACAGTAAGTGGCAGGATTGCTTCGCGGCGTTCTTCCGATGGGTGTCTGGTCGATCTCTATCACTTTGTCGATATGCTCCAGGCCGCTGATACTTTTAAATGGCAGGGGCGCTTTTTTGGAATTGTAGCAATGCTGCATCAGGATAGGATACAGCGTTTCATTGATGAGGGTCGACTTACCACTACCACTTACGCCGGTTACGAGGATCAGTTTGCCCAGGGGCAATTTCACTGATACGTTTTTTAAATTATGACCGGTGGCACCTTTTAATACCAGCTCTTTACCGTTCCCTTCACGTCGTTCTTCAGGCACTGCAATCTCCCGCTCGCCATTTAAAAACCGGGCAGTGAGAGAATCTGTTTTCAACAGGTCTTGTGGTCTGCCGGCTGTAATTACACGACCACCGTGGTAGCCTGCTTTGGGACCGATGTCTATGAGGTGATCGGCGGCAAGCATGATGTCCTTATCGTGTTCAACAACCAGTACGCTGTTGCCAATATCCCGCAGGTTTTGCAGTGCTGAAATGAGGCGCTGGTTGTCGCGTTGATGTAAACCAATAGAAGGCTCATCTAAAATATAGGTTATTCCCTGCAGCTGCGATCCTATTTGGGTGGCCAGTCTTATTCTTTGCGATTCGCCGCCGCTTAACGTTCGCGTAGCCCGGTTGAGGGTAAGATAGGTTAGACCCACGTCCAGCAGAAACTGCAGGCGCTCCCTGATCTCCTTGATCAGTTCCGTAGCAATCAGCTTCTGCCGGCTGTTCAGTCGCGTTTCAATTCCTTTAAACCATGCCACCAGTTCTACGAGGTCCAGTTCTCCCAATTCTGAGATGTTCTTCTCATCTATTTTAAACCAAAGACTTTCTCTTTTAAGTCTTGCGCCTTTGCAGGTTTGGCAAACAGTTAGTTCCATAAAACCTTCCGCCCAACGCTGTATGGATTCGCTGGTGGTTGTGGCAAAATATCGTTTGACCTGGTTGATGACGCCTTCGAAGTCACCTTCATAAGTGGCTGCATTAATCGCTTCGTCGTCGTACAAAAGCTCATCCCCCAACCCTGTTTCTTCTTTTCCATATAACAGGAGATTCAACACTTTTTCAGGAAGTTCTTTGATTGGCTTATCCAAACTGAATTTCGCCTTTCGTGAAAGTGTCTGTACCTGCCGAAAAGCAAAGGCTTCTCTCTCGCCACCAAGAGGGGCTATACCGCCCTCATTAATAGACCGCGAATTGTCGGGAATGATGGCAGACATACTTACAGTATACACCTGTCCTAATCCCTTGCAGGTGGCGCAGGCGCCGTAAGGCGAGTTAAAAGAAAAAGCATTGGGCGACGGTTCTTCGTAACTGATTCCTGTATCCTCGCACATCAGCTGACGGCTGTAAGAAGCCTCACCCGCAGGACCCTCTCCTTTGCCAGAAGTCTCATATGCAATGAACATCAGGTCTTTTCCAAGCTTCAGTGTTTGCTGCACGCTCTGGCTGATTCTTGTTCGCTGATCCGGGCTGATCTTCAGTCGGTCAACAACGAGTTCAATATCATGGATCTTGTACCTGTCTAGTTGCATTTTAGCTGTGATATCTTTGATCTCACCATCAACACGCACTTTCAAAAAGCCTTTTTTTCTTACTTCCTCAAAGAGCTCCCGGTAGTGACCTTTACGTCCGCGCACCAGAGGTGCCAGCAGCGACAAATTCGCTCCCGTAAAACGTTTTAATAAATTATTTACAATTTCATCCTCGCTCCACTGAATCATCTTCTTTCCAGTGTTGTAAGAATACGCTTCGCTCGTCCTGGCAAATAACAACCGCAGAAAGTCATAAACTTCGGTTACGGTGCCAACGGTGGAACGTGGGTTTTTATTCGTTGTTTTTTGTTCAATTGAAATAACTGGCGACAAACCCGTGATCTTGTCTACATCCGGCCTTTCCATCTCTCCGATGAACTGTCGGGCGTAAGCGCCAAACGTTTCCATGTACCGACGCTGACCTTCAGCAAAGATGGTATCGAAAGCAAGCGAAGATTTTCCGCTGCCGCTGATACCGGTAATAACAACCAACTTGTTTTTGGGTATAGCTATATCTATGTTCTTGAGGTTGTGCTCCCTCGCACCAAATACTTCTATAAAGTCGTGCCCGGTCGCAAGAACTTCTGGTTCGATTATCTTAGTCTTCATCCTGTTGGTATCCCAAAAATTTTAGCAAGCAAAGATACAGAAGCCTTCTTCACTGAATGCGTGTTTCCCTGCCGCCCAATGTCCCGCGGAATGATTGATGTGGCCAGTTTGGCACAATATTCCGTAAGAGGTGAAAACAATTTTAGTCTAAAAAATTACATATGAAAAACAAATTCCTTTTTTTGGCGGGCTTTACGCTTGCAGCTGTTACAGCCTCTGCCCAGACCGATACGCTCAGATCTCAGCGCGACTCACTCAGAGTTCAGACAGGCACCGATTCGGTGAGAGTTCAAACTTCTGCTCCTGCCGCCTCCGGTACGGCGGTTGCCCAGCTCGATAGCAATCTACCAGAGCATTTGAAGGGGGTTACTTCTTCTACTGTTCTTCCAAAACATTATTTACCAGTATTGGGGAGTTACACCAGCGCCGATGGGGCGGTGAACCTGAATGTGGTTGTCGATGAGCAAAATATGGGCATCGTATGGATAGAAGGTTTGCCACAGGGACGTGTAAAAGGGTTGTTAAAAAAGGCACCCGCTACGTACAAAATTCCTGCGCAAAAAACTGCAGAGGGCAAAGCGATTGCAGAAGGAACTTTAGTGTATGATAAGGATGCAAAGCAGCTGTCTTTATGCACAGGGTGCACCTATAATGAAGCTGATCCTACAGCTGCATTTTCGGGCAAATCAAAAGCCAAGGTATGGCAGTTTACCCGGGCTGAAGTTTCTATGGAAGCTGCTGCAGCACCGATACAGCAGTAACGTTGACATCAATAGATTTTTACGAAGGGTTGCCCAGGGCAACCCTTTTTCTTGTTCATCCTGCCAACCATTCGCGAGCACAGTTGCCATTTGTTTGTATTTCGCGGAGACTGATCGGTGAATCTGCTGGCGCGGGCGATTTTCTCAGCTTAAATCTTAGCACAAGGGCGATGTGTTTATGAAGATGGGTTCTTAAAGTTGAACCTGATCGTTGGGAATATTGTGGTATGGTATGGTGTTTGGAAAAGGAGGTATAAATACTTCATTATGAAAACAATTAGACAATTAGCTATGGGACTCGTGTTAGTGGGCCTTGTAGCTGCAGGCTGTAAAAGCCTGAATCGTACTCAGAAAGGTGCTGTAATCGGAGCTGCCGGCGGAGGTGCTATTGGCGGCGTTATTGGTCGTGCCCTTGGTAACACAGCTGCGGGTGTTAT
>JBGTIL010000293.1:0-9787 GCA_041745695.1 Chitinophagaceae bacterium
TACAACGATACCGAAATTGCTTCCTTTATCACGGTGTACCTCATGCGCAGTATTACAATTCAGGAATTGCAGGGATTCCGTGAAGGTCTGCGGGCACTGGCCCTTCCGGTTGATCTGTCTCCTTACGATGTTATGGATATCGTCGGCACCGGGGGCGATGGAAAAAACACTTTTAATATTTCGACGCTTGCTTGTTTTATCGTTGCAGGCGCAGGACAAAAAGTGGCGAAGCACGGTAACTACGGTGCCTCATCTGTGAGCGGTGCATCTAACGTGATGGAAACGCTGGGTTACCGTTTTAAAAGCAACAATGACGCACTTAGAAAGGAACTGGAAGAAAGCAATTTCACTTTTTTACATGCTCCATTGTTTCATCCGGCACTTAAAGCCGCTGCCTCAATTCGTAAAAACCTGGGCTTTCGTACTTTCTTCAACATGCTGGGTCCAATGGTGAATCCGGCTGATCCCACTTACCAGCTGGTGGGGGTGTACAGCCTGGAGATGGCAAGAATTTATAATTACCTGCTGCAGGGAACTGGTAAACCCTTCACCGTTATACATGGGTTGGACGGGTACGACGAAATATCCCTTACCAATGACACCAAGGTAATCACCAATCGCGGTGAAAGCATCTTGTCGGCAGAACTGCTGGGCAAGCGAACTGTGCTGCCACAAGACATCAGCGGGGGTGCATCTGTACAAGAAGCTGCAAATATTTTTACAAGCATATTGAAAGGCAATGGCAGCTGGTCTCAGAATGCGGTGGTGTTAGCCAACGCGGCGATGGCCTTGCATTGTACCGGTAAGTATAGCGCCTATAACGAGGCTTACCATGCAGCCATCGAAAGCCTCGAAACAGGTAAAGCATTCCAGTCATTTCAAAAATTGATTGAACTTCAATGACAAATATTCTCGACCGGATCGTGGGCTATAAAAAAGAAGAAATAGCTGCCAGCAAAAACCTGATCACGCAGGAAGGGCTGAAAGCGCTTCCTCTGTTCAGCACGCCAGTTCTATCACTGACTCGTTTTTTAAAAGACGCAGACAGAACGGGGATCATTGCCGAATTCAAACGACGATCTCCATCTAAAGGTGTGATCAACGATGCCGCCAGTGCTTCCGCTACGGCAGTAGCTTATGCCGCCTCCGGTGCTTCTGCCATTTCTGTTCTTACAGACAAAGCTTCCTTTGGTGGTGATTTGCAGGATCTTGCTGATGCGCGTGCAGGCGGGATACCGCTCCTTAGAAAAGAATTTATAATCGATGAATACCAGATCATCGAAGCCAAGGCTTACGGTGCAGATGTTATTTTATTGATAGCCGCAATCCTGTCACCAGCCCAGGTGAGAAACTTTGCAGAAAAGGCAGTTGAAATGGGCATGGAAGTCATCCTTGAGATACACGATGAATCAGAGCTCGCACATATTGCGGACGCCGTTACAGTGATTGGTGTAAATAACCGTAACCTGAAAACTTTCCAGGTGGACCTTGATTTATCTTATCGCATGAGCACTCTTTTACCTGCCCACAAACTAAAGATCTCAGAAAGCGGCATCCACAGTGCACACGATGTTCAGTCTTTAAAGCGGGCTGGATACGATGGTTTCTTGATAGGTGAAAATTTTATGAAGCAGGAGAACCCAGGGGCAGCTTTTGCTTCCTTTGCAGAGGAACTAAAAACATTGGTATGAGCCAAATTAAGGTATGCGGCATCACGAGACTGGAGCAGCTGCAGCAGTTGCAGGACGCCGGTGTTGCTTATGCGGGAATCATTTTCTATTCGTCCTCTAAACGCTATGCAATCCCCACGCTGGGCGCAGTGCAAGCCGAGGTTCGACGTTTGTCTATAAATAAAATAGGGGTTTTTGTAAACGAAGCTATCCCCGTTATCGAGCGGGCAGTGGCTGAGTACGGTTTATACGCGGTGCAATTGCATGGCGATGAAACCCCTGCCTTTTGCAGAACATTACAATCGAAAGTGAAAGTCATCAAAGCATTTCGGATAGAACCGGGATCGAACCTGGACTCATTGGTTGATCCTTTCCAGGACGCCTGCGATTATTTCTTATTCGACACATCAACGTTTGCCGCTTCCGGTGCAACAGCCCCGGTTGTATATGGTGGCACCGGTAAGCAATTCGACTGGAACCTGCTGACTGAAGCCAGCATAAATAAACCGTTTTTTTTGAGTGGTGGCATTGGACCTGAAGATGTTGAACGGCTGGGTAGTTTCAGTCATCCCTTTCTGCACGCACTTGACATCAATAGCCGTTTCGAAAGCCTTCCGGGTGTAAAGAATATGGCCGAGGTTAAGAAATTTAATGCAGCTGTGGCCAGCGTCGATAGTTGAACCCAATTTACACTGCACACAAAACAAAAGATTTCGTTTCGGGTTATTCAATAAAAGTTAGTCCATGATTCAACCAGATGTTTCTTACGCCTCTCCAGATAAATACGGGTACTACGGGACTTTCGGCGGTGCCTACATTCCCGAAATGCTTCACCGCAATGTAGAGAACCTTAAGTCGAAATACCTGGAGATCATGTATGAAAGCGGCTTCCAGGAAGAGTACCAGCATTTGCTGCGTGACTATGTGGGCAGGCCTACACCTCTTTACTATGCCGACCGGCTCAGCAAAAGGTACAGCACCCAGATCTTTCTGAAAAGGGAAGACCTCTGTCATACAGGCGCACACAAAGTAAATAATACTGTTGGGCAGATTCTGCTCGCGCAGCGACTGGGAAAAAAACGCATTATAGCCGAGACCGGCGCCGGCCAGCATGGTGTAGCAACTGCTACCGTGTGCGCCCTCAAAGGAGTAGAATGTATTGTATACATGGGGGAGAAGGATATAGAAAGGCAGGCACCCAACGTGGCCCGAATGAAGATGCTTGGTGCCCGCGTGATACCAGCCACCAGCGGCAGTAAAACTTTGAAAGACGCTACCAATGAGGCTATCCGCGACTGGATCAATAATCCTGAGGATACCCATTACATCATTGGCAGTGTTGTAGGTCCGCATCCCTATCCCGATATGGTAGCGAGGTTCCAGAGCGTCATTTCACAGGAAGTGAGAAAGCAACTGCTCCAAAAAACCGGCACTGAGTTACCCACACATGTTATAGCCTGTGTTGGCGGAGGCTCTAACGCGGCCGGGGCTTTTTATCACTTTTTAGATGAGCCTGAGGTGCAGATCATAGCAGTAGAAGCCGCAGGTCATGGCGTCAGCAGCGGATTTAGCGCTGCCACCACTCAGTTGGGTAAGGATGGTGTGCTTCATGGCAGCCGCAGCCTGGTGATGCAAACAGCAGATGGCCAGGTGGTGGAGCCACATAGCATCTCGGCAGGACTCGACTACCCGGGTATCGGTCCTATGCATGCGAACCTGTTCAGCAGCGGTCGTGGGCAATTTTTGAGCGCGACAGATGATGAAGCCCTTGCAGCCTCATTTTTGGTAGCGCGGCAGGAGGGTATCATTCCGGCGCTTGAAACGGGTCACGCGTTTGCTGCCCTGGACCAGCTGGTATTGAAATCATCAGACAGAGTTGTAGTTTGCCTCAGCGGAAGAGGCGACAAGGACATGGCTACCTATATGAAGGCAATGGACATGGAAGGCTATCCAAACCTGCTCGAACAACACGATTAGGCGGATGAAGAACTGACTTGTACGGAATGGTAAACAGATGAAAAGCACACAGGCAACATACACAGGTTTTGAATTTGAGTCGGAAGGACATCCGGCAATCGCCATCATCAACGTTGACCTGAAAAATCTGGAAAATAAAGCACAATACCGGCACTCTGTTTTTATCGAAATTTTTCCCGATCTGCTCACGGATGACGGACATCCTGCGCAAACAGAGTACGAATACCTTGTGGAGGTTGAAAAGAAGATGATTGATTACCTGGAAGGTCAGACACGCACAGTACATGTTGGGCACACGACGGTTTACCGCAAACAGGAATTTATTTTCTATACCGGGGAGGCAGAGAAAGTGGAAGGCTTCCTGGAATATTTTCTTACAACCATAGAGCGGAAATATAATTTTGAGATTGAGCCCGACCCAACCTGGGAACAGGTTGCAGGATTTTACGAGCTCCTGTGAAGCATGGGCGAGGACTTAAAATGATACAGCAAAACTCGTGGAGGGTGATGCCCCCGGCAGTATAAAATCAGGGGTGGCGAGGCAGAAAAGGATCAGCTTTTTACGATGTTTAGAAGTGCTGCAGCTATTAAATACTTCGACAGAGAAATATGATTAACGACAAAAGAAGACCATTGTATGCGAAGAATAAAGCAGCTTTTCGAAAAGAAAAATAAAAACGTTCTCAATGTATACTGCACCGCAGGATATCCACATTTGAACAGTACCGTGGAGGTGATGGCGGCGCTGCAGGACAACGGCGTGGATTTAATAGAACTGGGCATGCCCTACAGCGATCCCCTCGCAGATGGGCCTGTGATACAAGCCAGTGGCTTAACCGCCTTGCAGAACGGGATGACCATTGCCAAACTGTTTGAGCAACTGGATGGCTTCCGGGAAAAGATAAAAGTTCCTGTTGTATTAATGGGCTACTTAAACCCAATTTTGCAATACGGATTTGATGCATTTTGCGCACAAGCCGCGAAACATGGAGTCGACGGATTGATTATACCCGACATACCCATGCACGAATACGAAACACATTATAAAGAAATTATAAACAAGAGCGGTCTTGATTTCATCTTTCTCGTAACGCCAGAAACAAGTGAAGAAAGAATAAGGAAATTAGATGCACTCAGCTCAGGCTTTTTATATGCTGTGTCTTCTTCTTCAATAACGGGCTCCAACAAGCAATTCGCACCCGTTGAAGTTTACCTTCAGCGACTGGAGCGCTTGAACCTGTCAAACCCTGTGCTGGTTGGTTTTGGCATCCGGGACCGCGATACGTTCAACAGTGCGTGCAAGCATGCTGCCGGGGCAATCATCGGCACTGCCTATATCCAGAGCCTGGACGGTCAGGGAAGTATAGCAGACCGTACCAAAAACTTCTTAAGTTCAATCACTAACCCAACTGACGCGGTCGCGGTGCCATCATGAAACTTGTTTTAATTAAATACAACGCAGGCAATGTGCAATCAGTGCTGTATGCGCTGGAGCGCCTGGGCGCTGAAGCAAGCATCAGCGCAGATCCCGAGGAGATCAAAGCTGCAGACAAAGTTATTTTTCCCGGTGTTGGCCATGCGAAAACAGCTATGGAAAGTTTGAAACAGGCCGGGCTGCACACAGTGCTGCAGCAGTTAAGTCAACCAGTATTGGGGATCTGCGTAGGCATGCAGTTGCTCTGCTCAAGTTCAGAAGAAGAGCAGACTGACTGCCTCGATATCATTCCCATACGGGTTAAAAAGTTTTCCACTGACGGAGACGTTCTGGGAAGCGCGCGCTTAAAAATTCCGCAAGTAGGCTGGAACAACATTTATCATCTCAAATCAGGTCTGTTTAAAGGAATCCAGGATAACAGTTTTATATACAACGTGCATAGCTATTACGCGGAGGATAGTCCGTTTACGATTGCCAGCTGTTCTTACGGAGTAGAATATGCCGCCGCTGTTCAAAAGGATAATTTTTACGGCGTGCAGTTTCATACAGAAAAAAGCGCCCATGTGGGCGACGCAATACTGAAAAATTTTCTCGACTTATAATCTCTGTGGCGGTAAAATGCGCCGTTCTTCTATTTCATGATATGGATACAAAAACACCGATGGTACCTTTTCTTCCCGACGCTTTAGCAGATAACCCGGACATGAAGGGAGGGTTTATTATCCCAGCCATTGATCTTATTGACGGCAAGTGTGTGCGGCTGACTCATGGCGACTACAGCCAGAAAACAATTTACAGCGATCACCCGCTCGAAGTTGCCCGGCGATTCGAAGATGCAGGACTCAAGCGGCTACACCTCGTAGACCTCGACGGCGCACGCTCCGGTGCCGTGAAAAACTGGAAAGTGCTGGAAGCCCTGGCAGGTAAAACATCGCTGATCATAGACTTTGGTGGCGGTATCAAATCGGAAAAAGATGTGTCTATCGTATTTGATTCCGGGGCAGCGCTCGCAACGATCGGAAGTATAGCAGTTAAAGACGAACCTACATTCGTATCATGGCTGGCCAAATTTGGTTCCGGGAAATTTCTATTGGGTGCCGACGTAAAGGACGAGAAAATTACGATTGCAGGGTGGAGTGAACAGACAGAAATCTGGATATATGATTTTATCCGGCAATACATAGAACGTGGTGTGGAACAAATATTTTGCACTGATGTAGCCAAAGACGGTGCCCTTGAAGGACCCTCGCTGGAGTTGTATAAAACAATTCTACAAAAGTTTCCTTCACTGCATTTCATCGCCAGTGGAGGCGTTACTACCATAGATGACGTTCATCGCCTGCACGACGTGGGCTGCCGGGGCGTAATTATAGGGAAGGCAATCTATGAAGGACGCATTAAATTAACCGACCTGGTAAAGCTCAACTCCTGATCATGCTCGCAAAAAGAATCATTCCCTGCCTTGATATAAAAGATGGTCGCACCGTGAAGGGCACCAACTTCATAGACCTCCGGGACGCCGGTGATCCTGTAGAACTGGCTTCCATTTACGCAGCCGGCGGCGCCGATGAACTGGTGTTCCTCGACATTACTGCCACCGTAGAAAAGCGCAGAACTTTGTATGAACTGGTAAAACGCGTTGCACACACCATCAATATACCATTTACTGTGGGCGGTGGTATCAAAACACTCGACGACGTGGCTTTACTTCTCAACTCCGGTGCTGATAAAATATCTGTCAACACTGCAGCCTACCACCGGCCTGAACTCATTAGCGAGGTTGCCCGGGCGGCCGGAAGCCAGTGTATTGTACTGGCTATTGACACTAAAAAAGAAGCAGACGGACAGTGGTATGTTTATCTGAATGGCGGCAGAACAAAAACAGAAACCCGCTGTGCTGATTGGGCCCGACAGGGAGTTGATATGGGCGCGGGAGAGATCCTGTTAACATCGATGAACAATGACGGAACGAGGGCAGGTTTTGCGCTCGACATCACGGGACAGCTCTCCCGCGACTTGCCTGTGCCTGTAATCGCCTCCGGAGGAGGAGGAAGCATGCAACACTTTGGAGATGTATTGGATGGAGCCGGCGCAGATGCTGCCCTGGCGGCCAGCGTATTCCACTTCAAGGAAATAGACATCGTAGACTTAAAACAATACCTGCGCAACAGGAACATCGCCGTGCGGCTGTAGCAGCCCGGATGCAAGCGCAACAGAAAGATTCGTGGTCAGGCATTTTCAGATCACCCGCGGGCTGCCTTTATCTTTGATTCAGCAGTTTCAAACAATACTATGGAAGTTGATTTTCAAAAATATCCCGACGGACTCGTACCAGCCGTGATCCAGGACGCATCCACACAGCGTGTGCTGATGCTTGGCTTTATGAACAGAGAAGCACTGATAAAAACTGAACAGACTGGTCTGGTAACTTTCTTCAGTCGTACAAAACAACGGCTCTGGACGAAAGGTGAGGAAAGCGGCAATCACCTGCATGTAAAAGCGATGCTTACAGACTGCGACAACGATACGTTGCTGATCAAGGCTACACCTGGCGGCCCCGTGTGCCATACAGGTGCTGACACCTGCTGGAACGAGGAAAACAAGCAGACAGATTTTCTGTACTACCTGGAAGATGTAATCAGGGAAAGACTGCAAAGCAACGATACCGCTTCTTATGTCAAGTCTCTATTCGACAAAGGCATCAACAAGATTGCGCAGAAAGTAGGAGAGGAGGCTGTGGAGCTGATCATAGAAGCAAAAGACGTTAACCAACAGTTATTTTTGGGCGAAGCTGCTGACCTTTTGTTTCATTATTTATTATTATTGCAAGCGAAGAATTGTTCGCTTACAGACGTTGTGGATGTCTTGAAACAACGGCACCAACCCAAATAATATGAAACAACTTTTACTGTTATTTTTCTTCCTGCCTGCTTGTGCATTCGGTCAGGAAAAGGGATTCGCCATTACAGGATCAGTTTCAGGGTTGAAGGAAGGAGCAGAGGTAAGCATCACATCCACACAAGAAGGCAATCAACTGTTGGCAATGGGGCTTGTGAAAAATGGCACCTTTTCTATTGCCGGGAATGTGAGTGAACCAGGACTCTACTGGTTAAAAATGGGTACCGAGCAACCCCAGCACATTTACGTTGAAAACAAAAAGATCCGGATCTCAGGCGATCAGAAAAATATCAAAAACATCCAGGTAGAGGGTTCCGCTTCACACAAGGACTTTGTACAATTTCGCAACACGTTTAATCCATTGATTGGCGAATTGAATGCCGCTGCTGCCGGACTGCAGAGAGCCAGCAACGCGCGGGAAAAGCAAAGCAAGATGAAGCAGTACGACTCACTTGTAAAGCTGGTGGATGAGGCAGTGCAAAAATATGTTGTAGCCAAACCAGGTTCCTTTGTTACTCCATTCGTCCTGTTTGTTACTGCACAGGTAAATGATAACGTTGCAAAAATGGAATCACGTTTTCAAATGCTGGATGCGACCATAAAAAACTCGGGCATTGGTAAATCGCTCGCGGAATACATAGCGTTTAATAAGGTAGGAGCCGTAGGTACTGAGGCGCTTGACTTTACCCAAAACGATCCTTCGGGAACGCCTGTTTCCTTATCATCTTACAAGGGGAAATACGTGTTGATAGATTTCTGGGCGAGCTGGTGCAAGCCCTGCAGGCAGGAAAATCCCAATGTAGTGAAGGCTTTTAATAAATTTAAGGATAAGAATTTTACGGTTCTTGGTGTTTCCCTCGACCAGCAAAAAGATGCCTGGGTGAAAGCAATCGATAAAGATAAACTCGCCTGGACCCACGTGAGCGACCTGCAATTCTGGAACAATGCTGTAGCCCAACAGTACCGCGTTCAAAGCATTCCCCAGAATTTTTTAATCGATCCTTCGGGTAAGATAGTAGGTAAAAACTTGCGGGAAGAAGAACTCCAGTCAACGCTGTGCGCACTGCTTGGATGCGACTAATAACTTCTTAAGACCAAGCCCTTATTCATACTGGCTTGGAGCAATGCACTCTTTCCAATAGTCGACAATTTTTCTTATGGTTCGCTCAAAGTCTGCCATGGACGTAGGTTTTAAAAAGAACCCCTGAACCGAAAGCGCATATGCATCAGTTACTGCTTTCTTGGTTGCCCCTGTAGTAAAGAAAAGATAAGGGATGCATTTTACCTGGAGCTGTTCATTGGTGAACACTTTATTCCTCAATTCGAAACCATCAATCTTCGGCATATTGATGTCTGACAAAATAAGAAATGGCTGGACCTCCGTTTTATTTAAAAATTCCAGTGCTTCGTTTCCATCATAAAAATAAATAACCTCATTTTCGAAGTCCAGTTTTCGGAATATTTCTACCAATATTTCCTGATCGTCTGTGTCGTCTTCGATGACAATGATGGGGCCCGACTTGTTCATAAGGATATTTTTAAGGATTGCAAGGTATGAAAAGGATAAACGATCCGACCGATCCTTCTTTGAAAAAATCTTGGTGACCCCCTCTCAATCCCTGCGTATCGATCTGCCCCTGCTTCCCTGCGTGGTATGTTATTTGTGCCAGTGCTGCAAGATTAAAAAAAGAGTATGAACAAAGCATTGATAGCAAAGCGAAATGTGTCAGCCACAGAGGAAAAAGAACTTTCTCATAACGTGTTTTTTGTGGCTCCTGGCGTTTGGCGTGTTAAGGACATTTTTGTA
>JBGTIL010000294.1:0-1944 GCA_041745695.1 Chitinophagaceae bacterium
CAGATTATACCGATCGCAGCACCTGCATACTCTTCGGCGACGCAGCTGCTGCTGTATTGCTTGAACCCAATTCAGAAGGCTTTGGTGTACAGGACAGCATTTTAAGAAGCGATGGCAGCGGGCGCCAGTACCTGCATATGAAAGCAGGTGGTTCTCTGAAGCCATCATCTTTAGAGACGGTGACAAAGGGCGAGCATTTTGTTTTTCAGGACGGTCAGCCGGTTTTTAAGGCAGCCGTGAAGGGTATGGCCGATGTAAGTGCGCAGTTGCTGGAGCGCAATCACCTTACCGGAAACGACATTGCCTGGCTGGTTCCCCACCAGGCAAACCGACGTATTATTGATGCCACTGCCAATCGTATGGGCCTGTCGAACGAAAAAGTAATGATCAATATACATAAGTACGGCAATACGACTGCTGCCACCATCCCCTTGTGTTTGTGGGAATGGGAATCGAAACTAAACCGCGGCGATAACCTCGTGCTCGCAGCCTTTGGCGGAGGTTTTACCTGGGGCGCTACCCTTGTAAAATGGGCCTATTAGGCTGCTGGAAAATTGTGTGGGCGCAAGACCCGTATACAAAGTCTTCCTGCTCTTTTATCCCGTTCACTGCATTGCTAGTGGCAGTTGTGCGTATTTCCGGTGGTGCTTTGGAGGTGGTGCCAGTTCAGTGGCCTGATCATCCTGTTTGAGAGCACTTGTGCCGCCTGTCCAATACCTCCTTCAGCCAGCGTTCGTGTGCTTATATTTGGCAGAGCAACCTACTTACATGCAAAGCATCATTCACTTAGAAGGCATCAAAAAAAATTACTTCCTCGGGAGCCAGGTCATTGAAGTACTCAAAGGCATTTCACTTTCCATTTTAAAAGGCGAATATGTGGCACTAATGGGTCCTTCGGGTTCTGGTAAAAGCACACTCATGAACATTCTTGGCTGCCTGGATACGCCAACAGCCGGGAGGTATATACTCAACGGCCAGGATGTAAGCAAAATGGTAGACAACAGCCTGGCTGAAGTGCGGAACCAGGAGATAGGTTTTGTATTTCAGCAGTTTAATCTCCTGCCACGGCTATCTGCAGCCGAAAATGTGGCCCTGCCCCTGGTTTATGCAGGCATGCCTAAAAAGCAGCGTATGGAAAAAGCGCTGTATGTGTTAGACCAGGTGAGCCTGGCAGACCGGAGCCACCACAAACCTAATGAGCTAAGCGGAGGTCAAAACCAACGCGTAGCAATTGCCCGCGCCCTGGTGAATGATCCTGCCATCATCCTGGCCGATGAACCCACCGGGAACCTTGATTCAAAAACTTCGTATGAAATCATGGACATTTTCGGAAAGATCCACAGTGGCGGTAATACGGTTGTACTGGTAACCCACGAAGAAGACATAGCGCACCATGCACACAGGATCATTCGGCTGAAAGACGGCATCCTGGAAAGCGACAAGCGAAAGGTGAGCGCAGGCGTTTTTGCCTGAGTTCGATAAAAGTGCCACGATTTATTTGATACAGCTCCACGTCTATTAAACATTTTGCAGTGCTTATTTGTCAACCGGGTACTTCCAACATGGCGCCATTCATCCATTTGCCGGCGCCGGATCGCAACACACCACAACTATTAATTAAATTGAATGGCATTTAAAATATACACCAAAGTTGGCGACAGCGGTTCTACATCATTGATCGGGGGCACCAAGGTTTCCAAAAGCCACCTCCGGATTGAAAGTTATGGAACCGTAGACGAGCTCAACTCATGGATTGGCGTCGTGCTGGACTCTGTTACCGACGCGGCTACCCAAACAACTCTGAGAGAAGTTCAGGACAGGTTATTTACGATCGGATCCTGCCTGGCCTGCGACCCCCAAAAAGAATCAGGACTCAAAATACCCGACCTCCACGAAACAGATGTTACGTTTTTGGAAAATGAGATAGACCGGATGAATGAAGTG
>JBGTIL010000295.1:0-2966 GCA_041745695.1 Chitinophagaceae bacterium
AAAACATGCTCCAAAAATTTTCACAGATACTTGTAAAATAAACTGGCTAAGATCATCAACAGAGGTGTACAACCTGATACGCGCGCTCTCGCCCCATCCTGCAGCATTCACTGAACTGCACGGAAAGAAACTAAAAATATATACAGCTGCAAAGGAGGCAGGCGCAGCAGCAATCGCCGGCAGCACTGACACGGATCAAAAGACTTACCTGAGGTTTGCCTGTACCGATGGATGGATCAGCATTAAAGAGCTCCAACTTGAAGGAAAAAAACGAATGAACATTGCCGCATTTCTATCGGGGTATCGATTTCCTGAATGACAATTTGTGTGTTAACTGCGTTGATCTTTATGTTGTGTGGTTGTTCTTAGAAGAAACTTGGACTAGCGCTTCACTACAGAATATATACACTTCCTTTTGCATGTAATTTCATCTTTGTTGTCTACAGGTGTTCACCGGAACAGTGGCGCAGAAAAAAGCCCCGGCGGTACCAGGGCTCCTAAATAATTATTGCCATTATCAGTAATCAACCCTGACAACAAATTTTTCGGTGTCGGAAACGCTCAAAACGTTTGCTGCCGCATTGCTGATGCGCACATCCAGCCCCTTATTCTGGCTGATACCACTCATGGCACCAAGCACTTTGGCATATACAGCTTTACTGTTTGTAGGATTGATCACACGTACGATCGTACCGGGTTCAACGCCGTCCATCAGGGCATAATATTTCGCATCCTGCCAGCCACTGGCAGTTTTAAAAATGCCTGCCGTTGCGGTCTGTTCTTTTTTCTGGGCTGTGCTTCTTGTTTGCTGGTCGTAAGCACCTTTAAAATAGCCGCCTTTGGCATCAACCACTGCTGTTGGCTTTGGTGTGAGCGCAATGGAAGTACCTTTCTCCACATCCTTCCTGGCTGTAACAACAGGGCTTGTTGGTGCAGGCGTGTCGCGCGGTGCCGGATCTATCTTGGTAGCAGTATTGTCAGCCGCTGTTGCAGCAGCATCGGCAGTCAGGTAACCCACAATGAGTTTTTGTCCGGGATTGATGTTGTCGGTACCCAGGTTGTTCCATTTGCGCAAGTCAGCCATTAAAACTTTTCCATTATTAACACTCACTCTGTACAAGCCTTCTTTCTCCCCTACAACATAATAGACGGGAGCACCTTTGGGTGCGGTTTGAGAAAAATTGGCGCTGGTCAAAGGAATCATTATAGTCTGACCTATGTTTAGCGGTAACGCCATATCAATGGCATTGAATGGCGCAATTTCCTTTGGAGAAATATTGTACATCCGACCAATTGAATAAAAGGTTTCTTTAGCTGCAACAGTGTGGTTGATAAATAGGCCTTTATCGTTGCTCCTCACCACAAGTTCACCTTGTGCCCGCCCCGCGTATGCACAGATACAGATTAAGAGAACAAAAAATGATTTTTTCATAGTATTACTCATTGGCATCTACAAAGATGGAAATTATTTTCCAAACGACGAATCATTATGCCGCTTCAAAATACGCAATTCTTTAGGATAATAGTTGTTAATGCGGTTGGGTAAAGCGTTAATCCAGCCAAGTGGATGGTCTTCATAAGTCACCAGTTGCCAGCCCTTTACAACGGTTTGCTTCGCCAAATCGCCCCGCTGCAAGTAGGTAATAGCTTCTTCTAATGATAAAGAAATTGTGACCAGTTGTGCAGACCTCACGCTGCTTAGTGCGAGCGCATGATCGGGTACCAGCTTATTATGCATCACGACCCCTAATTGAGTTCCTGCGTATTGTATGTACAAGTGCAGCTGAATTTGCAGAAGTGGTACAACCAACGCCTGCGGCCATGCGAAAACAAAAGGATCATGTTTGATTAATACCATCGAGGTTTGAGCATCGGTCCAGGGCTGCACCACTTCGCGGTCACGGGCAGATAAAAGATCAGGCTTCCCCACTTTGATCACAGCTTCCTTGGTAGCAGTAAGCTTACGAAAAACGGAAAGAAAAAAGCCTTCCCCCTGAAGCCGGTGCGGATAAAACCGATAGCCTTCTGCACCGTGTTCAACTGATCTCGTTTTTACTACATTCCAGCCTTCCTCAACCACCATTTCGATGTTTTCCAGTTCACCTATAGCAAGTAGCCAATCGGCTATGTCTTCGTTTTCCTCACGGGAATAAGAACAAGTAGAGTAGATCAGCACGCCGCCCTCTTTTAAGGAAGGCAGTATATCGGTGAGTATGCGCTGCTGACGCCCACAACACAATTGTACATTTTGAGGGCTCCATTCATCAATCGCCTGCGCATCTTTACGAAATAAGCCGCTACCGCTGCAGGGCGCATCTACCACAATGGCATCAAAAAATCCTTCTAATTTCTTAAAATGGGAAGCCTCGTTCGTAGTCACAATCACATTGCTGCAACCCCACTTCATAATGTTCTGTTTCAGTATGCCGGCTCGGGCTTTTATCAGCTCGTTTGATACCAGCAAACTATCAGGCGTTAGCAGCGACTGCAAATGTGTCGACTTACCGCCGGGAGCTGCACACAAATCCAAAACCTTGAGCGGCTGTTGCAGATCAAGAGTTTGAAGCAGGGCTTGCTCGAGGAACATGCTGGAGGCTTCCTGTACGTAATAACAACCAGCATGAAACAACGGATCGAAAGTAAATGAAGGGCGGTGCTTCAGGTAGTAACCACTTCTGCACCACGGAACGCCGCTCGGATGGTCAGAACTGGTGTCCGTGACAGGTACATCCTGTTCTTTATTCATGCGCGCCGCAAAGTATGCTGCATCGGAAATTTTAGAAGGATTGGTACGTATGGAGGTTACCTGTTCGCCCGACTGGTGAACACGGACAAACGCCTCTTTTTCAAAACCGTCTATTGCAGAAAGCGATGACAGTAATTCCTCGGGTAGTTGCACGTTGCAAATGTAGGCAGCAGGAAGAAGCCGGCAGCGTGAGTAAGCTAGAGTTCGCGGATCTCGCTTA
>JBGTIL010000296.1:0-2615 GCA_041745695.1 Chitinophagaceae bacterium
CGCCATATCTATTTTGCGGGGACTTAAAGACAGGTATGAAACACATCATCATGTACGTATAAAGGACGAAGCCATCATAGCTGCTGTAGAATTATCGGCACGTTATGTAACTGATCGTTTTCTTCCCGACAAGGCTATTGATCTTATAGATGAGAGCGCAGCCAAGCTAAGGCTTGAGATGAACTCGATGCCTGAAGAATTAGATGAATTGGAGCGACGCATCCGGCAGCTCGAAATTGAACGCGAAGCAATCAAACGTGAAAATGATGAAGACAAACTAAAAGAACTGAACACCGCCATTGCAAATCTTGCAGTTGAGCGAGACACGCTGAAGGCGAAATGGAACGAGGAAAAAGAGTTGGTGGAAAAAATTCAAAACTCAAAAGCGGAAGTTGAAGATCTGAAACTTCTTGCCGAGCAGGCAGAGCGCGAAGGTAACTACGGGAAAGTAGCTGAGATCCGGTATGGAAAGATCAAGGAACAGGAAGGCTCCAGCGCGGAATTAGCGGCTCAATTGCTGGAGTTAAGCAAACACAGCAAACGGCTGATGAAAGAAGAAGTAGACGCAGAAGATATTGCTGCCAGTGTAGCAAAAGCGACCGGCATACCGCTCAGCAAAATGCTGCAGAGCGACCGGGAGAAGCTGCTTAAACTTGAGGACGAACTTCACAACAGGGTGGTTGGTCAGGAAGAAGCCATAACGGCTGTATCGGACGCTATTCGCAGGAGCCGTGCCGGGCTGCAGGATCCCAAAAGACCCATTGGCTCTTTTATATTTCTCGGCACAACTGGCGTGGGTAAAACAGAATTGGCCAAAGCACTTGCTGAATACCTGTTTGACGATGAAAGTATGCTTACGCGTATCGACATGAGCGAGTATGGTGAAAAGCATGCGGTAAGCAGGCTGGTAGGTGCACCTCCGGGCTATGTAGGCTACGATGAAGGTGGGCAACTGACGGAGGCGGTCAGGCGTAAACCCTACCAGGTAGTGCTGCTCGATGAGATTGAAAAAGCACACACCGATGTGTGGAATATTATGCTGCAGGTACTTGATGATGGAAGACTCACCGACAACAAAGGACGCACTGTGAATTTCAAAAATACTATCATCATCATGACCTCAAACCTGGGTTCGGATATCATACAGGAGAATTTTGCTGATGTTACGGAGCGCAACAAAGAGGAAGTTGTTGAGAAAACAAAGGTTGAAGTGATGTTGCGTCTACGTGATACAGTGCGCCCGGAATTTTTAAATCGAATCGACGAAATTATCCTCTTTCAGCCTTTGATGAAACGTGACATCCGGGAGATCATTCGCATACAACTGGATAACCTGAATAAGATTGTTGCTCAAAACGGCATACAGCTGAAGTTTTCAGATTACCTTCTGGATCATCTGGCAGACAACGGATTCGACCCACAATATGGCGCGAGACCATTGAAGCGATTCATTCAGAAAGAAATCGTCAATGCACTCAGCAAACAGATATTGGCAGGAACAATAGACAAAATCCATCCGGTTTTAGTTGACGTGTTTGGTGGGGTTGTGGTATTTCGCAACAATGAAGTAGACCAACCGGAAATGGTGTAAATAAATCTGAAAGGGTGGAGATGATTGCTATTTTTCAAAGCTCTGTGTGCCATTGAAGTGTTTCAATCAGTGGCAGTGCAATAGTATTGCGCTAATATTGTGTTCGTTCCAAGCCAAATAAAACCCTTTTCAAAGAAAGCTGAATGCCTCACCACTTGCTTAATGATGGTACGAGGTGGATTCGAGCTGTGTGGTGACGCCAGCGTAGGTTTCAAACTAACAGTGATGGCACAGTTTTTTCACAACTGGGCTAAACAAACTACAATGAACAATTTTCTCAGAACGCTCATCGCGGGCTACGGCGCAAAAAAGCTTGGTGGTGGTTGCTTCGGAACTATTATCGTTTTCGTTATTCTCTACTGGCTACTGGGGCAGGGTTGTTAAGACAATGCAGATGGAAGTCTGCGGCAGGCCCTGCAATGTTCGGTTGTTCATTGCCGTTGTGAAACCAACTCAGGTGAAGAAGATTTTGAAGGTACAGCTGACCTCTTTTTAATTGGATGCAATTCAATGTTACTTTCGGTTAGATTATTGCTAAGCAGTTGTAAAGTCTTCTAAAATGTATTTGAAACTGTTGATTCTTGTACTTACAGGAAATTTGGGATTGTTTGCCTGCACCGCTGGGCATTCCAGTTCGGATGCAAGCAGGTTAATACAGGATTCGGCCGTTGTAATCAACGAAACCGGAACACAACCCTTCGCTGTTACACCTGGCGATAAGACCATAACCAATTCTAAATCAAATAATTCTGGAAATTCAGCGAGGGTAAATACACACTAGTAATCTGGAATGCACATCATTTCTGGTCCAGGCTCCGAAACAGACCGATGCCTGGGTTCGTTTGCAAATCCAGCTCAGAAAAGGAGGGCAAGAATCATAAGCCATAAGAACAGGGATGCAGGAAGCGCTAACGCCAGGCTGTATGCGAAACCGGGTTCCGCTACACTTTCTTTCAGAAATTCATTGTGAGTCTGCATATCGCAAGATTTATCGTTGTACCCTATCCGCAAAAATTAGTCCATA
>JBGTIL010000297.1:0-4770 GCA_041745695.1 Chitinophagaceae bacterium
AGTGACTGGTCGGGAACCTCTTCTATCAATATCAACTTTGGATTTCGTCGATCATATTTTTTTAAAATCCGCAGCAGCACATCGTCAGCACAACTGCTCGCAGCGGGGTTTCGAAGCGAACGCTGCAAGGCGCTGCGAATATCTTCGGGAAAGATCGGCGCACTGAGGAAGCGTTCCAGCAGCTGACTAAAAATTGTTTTCCATTCTTTCCCATGAGCAGCCACACTGTTTCCATATTGTTCAAATTGCAGAAGGTGAGCCAACTCGTGCAGCAGTGTAATCAAAAACGAATAAGTATTCAGGTTGCCATTGATACTGATGCGATGACTTTTGCCATGCAAGGGATGCCGGTAATCGCCAAGTATACTTTTGCGCTCTTTCGTCACCGTTAGTTCCACCTTGTAGCGCTGCAGGTAATGCAGCACTTCATCGTATGTATCAGGAGGCAGGAACTGCTGCAGCTTGCTTATCGGTGCTTCGTTGTTAGCCATTTGTTTTCTGCCGGAGCATCTTGGTTAGAACAGAAACTTCAATAAAACTATAAACCAGGTAAAGTCCCATTAGTATAAATAGGGCTGGCTTGTTCACATTGTCTTTGCTGGTCGCAATATAAATAAACGCAGCAATAGCGCAACCAAAAAGCTTTAGCAGCATACTGGTATAAACGCTCCGAACAAAGGAGTGGGGGTTGGAACTATTCAGCCCTTTTTTGCCCAGAAGAAAAGATAATAGCGTTATGACAAAAAGGATCATGTTGCCCACGATGATAATATCGCCATCAGCCTCCCAGCGTGCAAGGAGTGTTTTTCCGCTGATTAAGAATGCATTCACGATTATAAACACCACAATGATCGGGATAATCGCCCTTCGGTTATTTTTCGGCATCGGGAGGCAGCTTTTTGGAAGTTTGTTTGATCAGTTTATAAATTACCATCACAATCACCAACAACGGCAACAACCACACAAGCAGGGGGAAACCGATAGCAAGCCAGGCATCGGCTTTGAGTCCGGCAAACACCGATAAACCGAGCGCTACGAACAGCTGCGTTCCCAGTCCTGCATAACGCAACAGGTCGCTATTTTTTTTATTGGACTTCGGATTGTAGCTCATGCGTTGACATTTGCACAATGCTGCCGGTGTTGTTCATCTGGCATTGGCCGTTGAATGTAGCCAGCGGGTCTATCTGTAATTTGCCCGCACTGATATTTCCTTTTATATCGCTGCTACCTCTCAGCTGCAAAAGGTCTGCGATGGTGAGGTTGCCCAACACCCTTCCGGTGATGTCGGCATGCTGACCGGTAACATGGCCTTCCACGTAACCCGTCGCGCCGATAATGATCTTGGCAGCACTGGTAACGTTACCGATGATTTGACCATCTATCCTGAGGTCGTTGTCGCTGGTGACATCACCTGTTAAGGTTGTGCCCGGACTGATGAGTGTGGCATTGATAGGAGCGAAACGTTCGCTTTGTGGGGTCTTTTCCTTGTTGAACATGGGATATGGTTTTAATCGTTCGAAAATTCTTCTTGTGGAAGCTGTAGTTGGGTGGTATCCAGGGTAGCTACATCGCCGCCCAATACTTTTTTGATCTCATCAATGTACTGACCCTGGTAATAAACCTGTCGTTCCAGGGAATCGGTAACGTAGATCAACTGCCGGTACTCACGCCCAATACTGGCACTTCCGTAACCCGGAATGTAGTACTTAAGTGGCGTAAATACAATTAAAGCAACGGTTAATCCAATTAATAAAACAAAAACAGTACTGAACGCGATATACACGCTCATCCGCGACAGCTTGAAGGTAACGACCTCTTCATAGGTGTCGTCATTCATGACCACCAACCGGTACCTGTTGCGTAATCTTTTTAAAGTAGAGCCGGCATTTAGTTTGCCCATAGGTACCCTTTTTGAGCTTTAAAGGTAACTTTATGCGTCTCTATTGAGGCAAATTTTATGCTATCATTTATACTAAAATCTTTGAAAATGAGTTATTAGTGCCTTAGTTTGCGCTCCTTATAATGCGAAAAACCCGTTTCATACGCTTCATTCTTTTTATGCTTTTGCTGCTGGCGTTTATCCAGCCTGCAGGCGCACAACTGGGTTTTGATCTTGATATTAAGAAACCTGAACCCTACGACAATCGCGAACTCAAGGCTGAAAAAACAGGCGACAAAAAACTGAAAGCACCCCGCAGGTTCATGCAGAACCTCACCACCCATTATAATTATTATTTCAATGCCAATACAAGGCTAAATGAAATCATCGAAAGAGCCAAGGCGGCACAGAAAGATGATTATGCTGTTTTACTCCCGTTCTATAATTACGCGCTGAACACTATAGCGGCAGACAGCGCACTCCTTGATTCCGTGATTGCAAAAGCGAAAACTGCTATCGTCCTTCATGATCTCCGTAACGACTGGATAGATAACATGTACATGCTCTGGGGAGCCTCCTACTACTTTCAGCAAAACTTTGATTCGGCCTACCAGATGTTTCAATTTATCAATTATGCTTTTGCCGAGAAGGAAGCCGACGGATATTACAAATACATCGGCAGCCGGATTGACGGCAATACAACCGCAAGCATTGCTTCTAAAGAAAAAACAGGTGTTGCCAGAAAATTGCTTTCCGATCCACCAAGCCGGAACACGGCTCTGGTATGGCAGGTTAGAACAATGATCCAGCAAAACAACATGGCAGAAGCCGGAAGCCTTATCAAAAGCTTAAAAAAAGACCCCCTGTTTCCTGCGCGCCTCCAGGGGGCACTCGAGGAAGTGCAGGCTTTGTGGTTCTACAAACAAGGCGTTTGGGATAGTGCTGCTTTTCATTTAGTAGAGGCTCTTGGCGAAGCCAAGGGCAAAGGCGAGCAGTCGAGATGGGAATACCTGGCTGCGCAGCTATTCGAATTGAAAGGTTTCAACGAAGAAGCCAAAGACTACTACACGAAAGCTATTGCGCACACCATAGACCCGGTAATGGATATTTATGCCAGGCTCAACCTGATCCGGATCAATAAAACAGAAGGCGACGATTATATAGACCGAAACATCGAACAGCTGCTAAATATGGCCCGCAGAGATAAGTTTGAAGCCTACCGGGATGCCATCTATTCCATGGCAGCACAGATGGAACTGGAGCGCGGTAATTTTGCTGCTGCCCAGGCCTTGTTGCTGCAAGCCTCCAAATACAAAACCGATAATGTGGCAGTGAGCAATCGCGCCTACCTGCAGCTGGCGAACCTGTCTTTTACAAGACGAGATTACATGCAGGCTGCCTCTTTTTACGATAGCATCCGCGTTGAAGATCTGAAAGATCCTGAGGCCGCACAGGTTACAACAAGAAAGAGCATGCTTACCGGTGTGCGGGCACAACATGAAGTTATCCTGCGGCAGGATAGCTTGCAAAGAATCGCTTCGCTTCCTGAAGAGGAGCGGACGGCATTACTGAAGAAGATGGTGCGGCAGTTGCGCAGGGCGCAGGGATTAAAAGAAGAGGATAGGGTTACGGCAGGCAGTACATTCACCACCACCATACCCGATCCCTTTGCTGCACAGCAAACCAAAGGAGACTGGTACTTTTATAACAAAAACCTTCGTTCAACTGGTGCAGCCGATTTTAAACAAATCTGGGGCAACCGTCCCAATATTGATAATTGGCGCCGGTTTACAGATGTAACTGCACAACTGCGTCAGAATACCCTGCAGGGAAACGCACGCGGATCGAGACCAGGGGCGCCTGACGTGTCGTTCGAGCCACCTTCTGTCGACTTGCTGCTAAACCGCCTTCCCCTTACCCCAGCTGGTGTACAAGCATCTAACGATAGCATCAGGCAGTCGTTAAATTCACTTGGTAGCATGTACCTGAACGAGCTGGAAGATTACCAGTCAGCTATCGAAACTTACGAAAACCTGCGCCAGAGATTTCCTCTGGAAGATTTGAGTGCAGAGGCTTTGTTCGGGCTGCAGTTTAGCTATGCGAAAACGGGCAATACCTCCAGGGCCCAGGAAGCCAGGCAGATCCTTGTACAAAAGTATCCTTCCGACAGACGCACAGCTATCGTAACCACCGGCAAAGACCCGGCGTCTACCAAGCCCTCCGAAGCGGCAACCAGGAGCTATGAAAAAGTATATGATCTTTTTTTAAGTGGAGATTTTGCTGCCGCTAAAAACGCGAAGCGGGTAGCAGATAGTGTTTATAAAACTAATTACTGGTCGCCACAACTGCTTTACATTGAAGCCGTTTATCATATCAAACAGCGCGAGGACAGCACGGCACGGACTGTGTTGAACACGCTCATCAGGCAGAACATTGGGACGCCGCTCGCAGCCCGGGCTGAAAATATGATCGAGGTATTAGGCCGCCGGAAACAAATAGAAGAAGAATTAAGAAGAACCGAGGTAGTGCGACCGAAAGAAGACTCACTTTACGTAGAACCCATGCCCGTAGTTGCTTCTGTACAGAAACAAAATACGGTTCTCACAAAGCCTGTTGATACCATAGTTAGAAAGCCGCTGGTTGCCACATCGTTTAAAGACACTGCTTTCAAAAAACCGGCACCGGTGAAAGCCGCATCACTATTTAGCTTTAAGCCGGATGTTCCTTATTTTGCGGTGGTAGTTCTGGATAAAGTTGATCCTGTTTTTGGTAACGAAGCACGCAACGCCTTTACCCGGTTCAACAAGGAAAAATTTTACAACCTGCCGCTGGACGCCAAACTGGTTATAGTCAATGATGACATTCGGTTGTTAATCATATCAACTTTCACT
>JBGTIL010000298.1:0-12915 GCA_041745695.1 Chitinophagaceae bacterium
CTTTATATTCATCACTTCTGCGCTTTTCTTAAAAGTAAGTGACTGCCACTGAATCAGACCCTGGCCCAAATTAACCGTAAAGTCGCCCAAAGCCACAGCTGTTATGCGACCCAGCTGCCGCGCGAAGAGGTGACCCGAGAAAAAGTCAAAACCCCTGCCCTGAGCGCCTCTGAAAAATTGCTCGCCCGCATCTTTTTCTGCCGAGAACCCTACACTCAGCAGGCTTTTATAGTTGTACCTATACCTCAATAACACGTGGTCGGGAGAGCCCAGGAAACGACTTCCTGTAGTGTGCTTATATCCGGCACTCTTTTCAAGAACACGCGTCTCCCTTAACAGAAGCATTTGCTCGCCCCCTCGCAAACGTGCCCGCAGGAGGGATTTCGCGTTCATTTCCTCCGAGACAACAATGTACGGCTGCAGTCTCCTTACTGTTTCTAGATCCCAGGTGGGAACTGCCTGCAACTCGTACACACTAATTAATGGACCCAACCTGTTGCGGTAGCTTATAAAAGCATCAATCTGCAGGTCGCTCAGTATGGTCAGTAAGCGGAGCTCCTCCCAGGAGGCCGTATTAAGATTGAGCGGCCGTTTCTTCAAATGTTGCAGCTGCTGTATCCAGCTATCGTCTGCCAACCCGGACTCCAGAGCGTCAGACACCGTTTCCAACTGCTGCTCATTCACCGTCTCCTCTTTTTGTGCATAAGCCCCTGCATGCCATAGACATAATGAAAACAACCATATTGTAGGAAGGCCTTTCATTCTTCCCTCTCAGCAAAGATGATTTGTATGCCTGGTGTTAACCCCAGCTGCGGATGAAGCGAGGCAGTAAGGTCTATGCGGAAAGAGCCGAAAGCCACACCTGCACCCAGGTAATAAGTGCCAATTGGAGCACTGAACCCCAGCCTGGCTACCAGAGCTTTGTCGACCCTGCACAGCGCGCCGATATGCACTGCTATAGGATTACCCTCTACTTTCTCGAGCTCAGCCGCCAGCAGAAACTGCTCGTTCGGCTGGTAGCCCAGCCCGGATGTGAACACTGTCGGGAGTCTTTCTTCGGTACCCTTGTTATACTGAGAGCGGGTGGGATTAGCCACATGGAACCCGGTGTGAAGATTTTCGGTAAGATGTACTATAATTCCTGTCTCGAAATCAACCGCTCCTGCGCTTCCGTACCCTGCTGACTGAATGTTGCGGTAATTAAACTGCGCTCCGATCGAAACCCACTCACCCAGGCTCCTGCCGTAGGCCAGTCCGAACCGCAGATGACGAAAAGAAGCGTCGCCGGCAAGATCTGCATTGACTCCAAAGTTTCCGCTCGTGGTGGGGAGGGAAGCCGCCATCTGGTAAAAAGGCAACTGCTGGAGGAGGAAGCGGCGTTCACCATTAATACCGCCAGCAAATCCCTTTTGGCTGGCAAGCGCCGCCTGGTTGTGGGATGCTGAGAAAGCAGTTGTTCCCCGCGTCGTATAAACTTCCAGGCGATTATAAACAAACACGCCCGCATCATGGGTTTGGGCAGTACAAAACGATGAAATCGCGACAGTAGCAATGCACAGTATTTCCTTTCTCACAATGTCTGGGAAGCAGCATCAGTAATGAGGATGCTGTTCAACCAAATGTAAAAAAAGGGCTCACAACAACAATGGGGCTCCTTTACCTTTGCGGCATGAAAATCCTCAATGGCAATGTTGCCGCACAAGCCATTAAAGATGCCTTGAAATTGGAGGTAGCGCAGCTGTTTGCCAGTGGTAAAACGGTTCCGCACCTTGCGGCGGTTTTGGTGGGTAATAGTGGCGCAAGCGAAACTTACGTGGCTGCCAAAGTAAAAGCCTGCGAAGAGGTTGGTTTTAAGTCAACACTGATTCGCTTTGAGAATACGATCACGTCTTTCAAACTGCTCGAGGTGATCGGTCAGCTCAATGGAGATCCCGATGTGGATGGCATTTTGGTTCAGCTACCCCTGCCAGAACATATTTCTGATGAAGAGGTGATTAATTCGATAGATCCGTTGAAAGATGTGGACGGTTTTCATCCCACCACTATAGGCAAAATGGTGCTTGGTCATCCTACCTTTGTTCCTGCAACTCCGTATGGCATTATGCTCCTGCTGCAGCACTATAAAATTGAAACCAGGGGTAAGCATGCGGTAGTTATTGGACGGAGTAATATTGTGGGCAGGCCCATGAGCATTTTACTGAGTGCCGCAGGGAATCCCGGAAATTGCACTGTTACCATCTGCCATTCGCATACTGCCAATCTCGAAGAAATATGTGCCTCTGCCGATATCATTGTTGCTGCGCTGGGACGGCCCGACTTTATTAAGGAACATATGGTGAAAGAGGGCGCAGTGATCATAGATGTAGGCATTACCCGCATACCTGACGAAAGCAAAAAATCGGGCTACCGCCTGAAGGGCGACGTGGACTTTGAACAAGTAGCCCCAAAGTGTGCCTTCATTACCCCTGTGCCTGGAGGCGTAGGTCCGATGACGATAGCCGCACTCATGAAAAATACGTTCCAGTCCTGCGCCATGAAACACTACGACTAATGGAGTACAAGGAATCATTAATGGCACCAACACCGCCACAATCCAAACATGCTTTGCCGGTAATGGAACACTTCTATACCCTGCAGGGAGAAGGAGTGCACCAGGGTAAGGCTGCCTATTTTATTAGGCTGGGAGGTTGTGATGTTGGCTGCGTTTGGTGCGACGTGAAAGAAAGCTGGGACGCCTCTAAACACCCGCTGCACGGGATAGACCAACTACTCGCGCAGGTGCAACAAACCGCTGCACGCCTTGTTGTTATCACGGGTGGCGAGCCACTGCTGCATGATCTTACAGAACTTACTGATGCAATAAAAATTGCCGGGCTGAGAACGCATGTGGAAACCTCAGGAAGCGCACCACTGTCGGGTCGCTGGGACTGGATCACGGTGTCGCCGAAAAAGTTTAAAGCCCCGCTGCCCGAAGTGCTGGCGAAGGCAGATGAATTGAAAGTGGTGGTCTTTAACAGCAGCGACTTTAAATGGGCAGAACTTCATGCCGTACAAGTAGGGGCATCTTGTAAATTGTATTTGCAACCGGAATGGTCCAAAGCGCAGGTGATCACGCCGCTGATTGTAGACTATATTAAAGCCAACCCTCAGTGGCAACTGTCACTTCAAATTCACAAATACATCAACGTTCCCTGACTTCGTTTAGAGTAAATAGACCTCAAACGTTAAAATAAGCCGCCAGCTTATCCTTCAAACTTTAGTGTTTTATCTTCATCCGATGAAAAACCCTGGGTTCATTGCAGCGACGCTGTCCCTCCTGATTTCCGGCGCTTCCTTTGGTCAGTATGATGTATCCCGCATTAATAAAAAGGCTATCGAATCTTACAATATTGCCCTGGAGAGAACACAGGACGGCAGGTACAAAGAAGCAGTTACGGCTTTGCAGGAAGCAATCAAAAGAGATGAAAAGTACGTTGATGCTTACCTCTCCCTTGCGGGCGTATATGGACAGATAAAAGACCACACACAAAGTGTTCAGGTGTACGAAAAAGCCTTCACACTTGATCCCAACTATACTGCCGAATACCGCCTCCCCTACGCGATAAACCTGGCAGGTTTGGGCGAGTTTTCAAAAGCCCTCAGCATCATCAACAACTACCTGACCATGTATAATCCTGGTCCGAATGCAAGAAAAGCTGCTGAGTACAGAAAAAAAACATTTCAGTTTGCATTGGACTTCGAAAAAGGAAACACGGAGAAGAGTTATGTTTTTTCGCCGAAGAACATGGGCGATGCCATCAACTCCAAAGAGTCGGAATATTTTCCTACCATTCCTATTGAGAGCGATAAGATAGTATATACAAGACGGTTGAATAATTTCAATGAAGATTTCTTTGGCAGCATTCAGGAACAAGGCGCCTGGACAACATCACGCCCGCTCCCGGGCGGCATCAACACAGCACAAAACGAAGGTGCCCAAACGATTTCCCAGGATGGCAATTGGCTGATCTATACTGGATGTAATCGTGAAGGTGGTTTTGGAGGCTGCGACATCTATATATCTTACCTGACCAATGAAGGATGGAGTGCGGCAATCAACCTGGGCGCGTCTATCAATACCGAACATTGGGATTCGCAGCCAAGTTTATCACCTGATAAACGCAGTATATATTTTGCCAGCCGACGCCCTGATGGCTTTGGCGGCAGCGACCTCTACGTGTCCAACCTGGGCGCAAACGGCAAGTGGAGCGCAGCACAAAATTTAGGTGCAGAGATCAACACGCCCGGTGATGAGTCCAGTCCGTTTATACACGCTGATAATCAAACCCTGTATTTTACTTCCAATACCCTTCCCGGTTATGGTGAGGAAGATTTGTTTCTAATACGCAAAGAGACAGGCGGCAAGTGGAGCAAGCCCGAAAATCTGGGTTATCCTATCAACACTATTCATCACGAAGGCACCTTGTTCATTGCTGCAGATGCAAAGACAGCCTATTACGCCAGCGATCGCAGCGACACAAGGGGCGGGCTGGATATATACAGTTTCGAATTGCGCGAAGGTATCCGGCCTAAAAAAACCTTGTGGGTAAAAGGAAAAGTATTTGATGAGAAAACTACGAAGGGCTTGCCTTCTGCAGTAGAATTAATAGACCTTGCTTCCAGATCCATTGTGTCTAAAGTGCAAACAGACGAGGTAGGTAATTACCTGATTACCCTGCCCGTTGGCAAAGACTATGCTTTCAACGTGTCCAGAAAGGGTTACCTGTTTTATTCAGACAACTACTCACTCAGTGGCAAAGCTCCAGACTCGGTATACAAAAAAGATATTCCTTTGCAACCCATCGAAGTGGCGGCAGGGGTTGTATTGAAGAACATTTTTTTTGACTTCAATAAATACGAATTGAAACCGGCGTCACAAGTTGAACTCGACCGGCTGGTGCAATTACTACAGGAAAATCCTTCGGTGAAAATCCTGATTGAAGGTCATACGGACAACGTTGGTAAGCCTGCCGATAATTTGAAGCTTTCTCAGAGCAGGGCAAAATCTGTGATCGCCTACCTGATTGGTAAAGGCATTGTTGCTACGCGCCTGACATCGAAAGGTTTCGGTGCCACCAAGCCCATTGCGGGTAACAACGATGAAGAAGGCAAAGCAAAAAACCGGAGAACCGAATTAAAAGTAACAGGCAAATAACAGGCGAACGCATTAGCAGGCACAACCTATTGTTGGGAATCACTCAAACTAAAGCCGTTTCAACAAGTGGCCATAACATTGGCAATTGCAACCAAAGTGCCGGCACTGGTGAAGTACATTTCTAAACGCCTGTTTTTTTATCAGAAAATGCTGATCATTACCCCAGCCGTGCTCAAGGGGAACGAGCTAGATTACCAGCTTTAGCAGCCCCTTGTTGTTTTGTAGTTTGTCAATAGTTGCGACATTAATGAACCCCGACCTGCTTTACCAGCTGTCACTGACCCTGCTCCCACAGGTAGGGGATGTGCATGCCAAAATATTGATTCAGCACTACGGCACGGCTGGCGCAATCTTTAATGCAAAGCTTTCGTCGCTTGAAAAAATTGAAGGTATCGGATCCGTGCGTGCCCGGTCTATCAAACAATTTGATGCCTTTGCTACCGCGGAAAAGGAAGTGCTTTTTATTGAGAAATGGGGTATCCGACCCCTGTTCCTGACAGATAAAGATTATCCGCAGCGGCTGCTCAACTGTTATGATTCACCAACACTGCTTTTTTACAAAGGCGCCGCTGATCTGAACGGGTCAAGGATGGTGGGCATTGTTGGTACCCGGAGCAATACGGAATATGGCAAGGCATTTACCGAGCAATTGATTGCTGACCTGCAGGCGGAAGACGTGTGCATTGTCAGCGGACTTGCCTTTGGCATCGACGCACATGCACACAAGGCCGCCCTGAGAAAAGGAATGCCTACAGTGGGAGTTGTAGGTCATGGCCTCGATACCATCTATCCCGCCGCCAATGCCGCACTTGCCAAAGAAATGGTGAAAGAGAAGGGTGGGCTTCTGTCTGAATTCTTTTCTAAAACAAAACCAGACAAGCACCACTTCCCCTTGCGTAACCGCGTGGTAGCTGGCTTGTGCGATGCTCTTGTTGTAGTAGAAACAGCCGTCAAGGGCGGTAGTATGATCACCGCCAAACTCGCCGACGCTTACAACCGTGATGTGTTTGCCGTACCCGGCAGAACCGTTGACAAACAGAGCGAAGGATGCAACTACCTGATAAGATGCAATAAAGCCCAACTGCTCACGGGAGCTGCAGAACTGGTGGAAGTGATGGGATGGGCCGACAGGAAAAACACGCCCAAAAAGCAACGGGAATTATTTATAGAATTAAGTCATGACGAGAAGAAAATGGTTGAGCTGCTGCAACAAAAGGAAGCCATGGACATTGATGAAATCAACAGGTGCAGCGGACTAAGCAGCAGCGCTGTTGCGGCGGCGATACTAAACCTCGAGTTGCAAAGCGTTGTGGGAAGCCTGCCGGGTAAACGCTATAAATTACTTTAACCAAGTCTGGCTTGTTTTTGATTGCCCGGCAATGTTCAATGCCTCAGTGTGGCACCAAAGGCCCGAGGAGGTCTGATCGAGTGTTGTTAGAAGTGCCTGCATAATGCATCTTCAATTTCATGGTTTGAGAATTTTAGTGGTGTGGGCTTTCTGTAGAGCACGATCCAAAGAGTTACAAATGAAATTTTAAATTTAATGTACACCGTACCTCTCCAATCTTCCAATTACCCTCCACCCTATCTTTGCACATGGCTGCAAACAACACCCCCTTATTACAAAAGATTGCAATTGAAGGCTTAACATTCGACGATGTATTACTGGTGCCAGCCTACTCAGAAGTGCTCCCCCGCGATGTAGCTATCAAGACCCAACTTACCAAAGACATCAGTCTTAATATTCCCATGCTCTCCGCTGCTATGGATACTGTTACTGAAGCTGCTATGGCTATCGCACTGGCGCGTGAAGGTGGTATCGGCATCCTTCACAAAAATATGTCGATCGAAAAACAGGCCGACCAGGTACGCAAGGTTAAGCGCAGTGAAAGTGGTATGATCGTAGACCCCATCACCCTGACAGTAGAAGCCACCATCGGCGATGCGTTGCGCCTGATGCGCGACAACAAGATTGGCGGTATCCCCATCGTAGATGGCGGTGGAAAATTAGCGGGCATTTTAACCAACCGCGACCTGCGTTTTGAAGAAAACATGCAACGCAAGGTGAGCGAAGTGATGACCAGCGAAGGTTTGATCACGGCACCCGAAGGCACCGACCTGAAAGGTGCAGAAACAATTTTACGGAAAACAAAAATTGAAAAGCTTCCTGTGATCAACAGCCAGGGCAAGCTGATCGGGCTCATCACCTACCGGGATATCCTGAAGGTTACGAGCTACCCCGTGGCTGCCAAAGACGATCTTGGCCGGCTGTTGGTCGGCGCCGCAATAGGCGTAACCAACGATCTTTCCGATCGTGTTGCTGCCCTGCAAAGTGTTGGTGTAGACGTGCTTTGTTTAGACAGTGCCCACGGTCATTCCGGCGGCATCCTTGAATCGCTCAAGAGCCTGAAAAAGAATTTCAAACACCTGCAGATCATCGCCGGTAATGTAGCTACTGCCCAGGGAGCAGAGGCACTGGCTGACGCGGGTGCAGATGCAATCAAAGTGGGGATAGGACCCGGATCTATTTGTACAACGCGCATTGTAGCAGGTGCGGGTGTACCACAGCTCACGGCTATCATGCAGGCAAATTCGGTATTGCACAATAGAAAGATCCCCCTGATTGCGGATGGGGGTATCCGTTATACCGGCGACATGGTTAAGGCACTGGCAGCAGGCGCTGATTGTGTCATGATCGGCAGCATCTTCGCCGGTACAGAAGAAAGTCCGGGTGAAACCATCATCTATGAAGGACGCAAGTTTAAAGAATACAGGGGAATGGGCTCATTGGGAGCGATGTCTGTTGGCAGCAGCGACCGTTACTTCCAGGATGCAGAGCGCGAATCGAAAAAGTTCGTTCCCGAAGGTATTGAGGGCCGTGTTGCCTACAAAGGTTACCTGCGCGAGATTGTGTACCAGTTTGTAGGCGGGCTAAGGGCTGGTATGGGCTATTGCGGTGCAGCCACTATTGCCGACCTGCAGCAATCAACGTTTGTAAAAATCACCAATGCAGGTATGCGCGAGAGTCATGCCCATGATGTAGAAATAACCAGGGAAGCTCCCAACTACAGTAAAAAATAACTTCAGCCCATGTATCCTGCCGAGGATGAACTGAGCTCCCAATTTTGGCGCAGCGCTTAGTTACGTAGGGTAACGAGGTCGGAGGCTTCATCGCCCCCTTATTGATTCTCTGCTCTTTCACCTATTTTGCTGAACGAAACCCAACCCAAGCTTGAAAAAATTTTTCGGTTTTCTCTTCCTGTTCACTATATCTGTTTCTCATGTTCAGGCCCAGGCGGATTCCTGTCATCTGCAAATCAGCTTACTCACCTGTGCTCCGGGTGAGGAATTATACTCCACGTTCGGACACAGCGCGCTGCGCGTGCAGGACAGAACATCTGGTGTCGACATAATTTTTAATTACGGCACTTTCCAATTCGGACCCGACTTCTACAAAAAATTCGTCCGTGGCAAATTGCTGTACTACGTTTCTATTGAAGAATTTTCCTCTTTCAGGGAACAGTACCAGTTCGAAAGTCGTAGCATGCAGGAACAGACATTGCAGCTTTCCTGCTCAGACAAACAACAATTGTTTACTGCCCTGAAAACAAATGCAACCGAGGAGAACAAATATTACCGTTATGATTTTTTGTTCGACAATTGCTCCACCCGCCTGCGGGATATTGTGAAAGCAAATACGACTGGCGCCGTTGGTTTCGCGAACATACTTCCTGCTAAGATTCCCACATTCCGAAATCTGCTCTATACCTATCTCGACAACGGCGGCCAACACTGGAGCAAATTCGGGATAGACCTGCTGTTAGGCAGCCGCCTCGACGTTGAAGTGACCAATGAGCAGGCCATGTTTTTGCCGGATTATTTACTGAAAGGGTTCGCCAATGCTACGGTGGGCAGCAAGGCTCTTGCAAACCCTCCTCAAACGATATTACAAATGCCAAACCCGCTAAAGGGAAATTCAGTACTACAACCAATGGTTGTTCTGAGTGCTTTGCTACTACTAGTTATCGTCCTGTCGTTTATGCCTTCTGCAAAGGCGCAAAAAGCGTTGGCTATTTTTGATTTCCTGCTGTTTCTCATCCTCGGCCTCACCGGATGCCTGCTCATTTTTATGTGGACAGCCACGGATCATGCCCTGTGTAAAGACAATTATAATTTGCTGTGGGCGCTGCCAAGCCACGCCGTAGCAGCATTCTTTTTGCGCAGCAGAGGAAAATTCATTTCATACTACCTGCTGGCAAACATTGTTGTGCAAGCTTTTGTGGTAGTAGGATGGATTTTTCTTCCGCAGGAATTCAACCTGGCTTTTTTGCCCCTGGTGCTCCTGGTGCTTTTAAGATCCTGGCTGATCATTTTAAAACCTTTTAATCATGGCAATAGCGAAGGAGCTGCATCACAGTAGTGCTAAAGTGAAATATTCGGTCAGGGGCGAAGGCACACCCGTAGTACTGGTTCACGGTTTTGGCGAGCACGGAAGTATTTGGGAAGGTGCAGCCAACTCGCTAAGCGACTACAAAGTGATCATCCCGGAGTTGCCGGGAACGGGGGGTTCCGACCTGCTGCCTCATACAACAATGGATAGCCTTGCCGGCGCGTTGAAGCAAATAATAGAAGCCGAAACAACAGGAAACGAAAAAGTGATTCTCCTTGGGCATAGCATGGGCGGTTATGTAACCCTGGCCTTTGCAGCTGCGCATCCGCAGCTGCTTCTTGGTTTCGGACTGGTGCATTCTTCTGCCGCCGCCGACAGCTCAGAGAAGATAGAGACAAGAAAAAAAGGCATTGACTTTATACGGTCTAACGGTGGGCAGGCCTTCTTAAAAACAATGCTTCCCACATTATATGCGCCAGATTCAAAACGCCACCACCCGGAGTGGATTGAGCAACAAATTGCAGACGCCAGGCGTTTCAATGATGAAGCCCTGGTTGTTTACTATAAGGCAATGATGGAACGTACCGATCGCAGAGACCTCTTAAAAACCACCAATCTGCCTGTGTTATTTCTTATGGGGCGGCATGATGGCGTGATAAAGATCGATGACATACTGCCGCAGTCTCACTTGCCGGCGCTTTCGTATATTCATATACTTGAACAGTCGGGGCACATGGGAATGATAGAGGAGGTGGAGGAAACAGGCCGGGTGTTACAGGAATTTATATCGTTTGCTAATGGCAATCGTACATGAAAAAAATAAAACTTACCCTTTTATTCATCTTTATTATCTGCGCCTCATGCAGTGCCAATCATATTAAAGGAGGCTTTTTTACCTATCGTTATCTTGGTCCGGGAGTAACAAACCCAGCCAACAATAGATACGAAGTAGTACTGACCGTATACATGGAATGTAACCCGCCTCCTTCGTCGGGCCAGCTGAGCACACGTATTTTTTTCAGTATTTTCAACAACGCCACCAATTCATTAGTCAGAACAGAACAGGTTGATATAAGCAACCAGTATGTTATTTCAAAAGGTATAGACGAGCCCTGTATCACCGGCGATCAAAGAATTTGTTACTATACCATAGTAGAATATAAGCTTGCCAGTGTCGAGCTGCCTCCACTGCCTAAAGGATATACCATCTCGTACCAGCGCTGCTGCAGAATAGGCGGCATAGTGAATATCAATAATTCATCATCCATTGGCAACACCTATTCCATTGCCATTCCCGGAACAGATATTGGGGAGGGAGCAGACAAGAATAACAGTGCTCAATTTAAGATCAACGACACCGTAGTTGTTTGCGGCAACAATTATTTTGAATATCCTTTTGTTGCAGAGGACGCCGACAATAACACGCTCCGTTATTCATTCTGCGATGCGTGGATTGGTGGCGGACCCGGAATGAGCCAGGCAGAACCCAATCCTGCATCTGCACCGCCATATCTCACAGTGCCCTATTTCACCGGTTTTACCGGTGCCTCTCCGCTTGGTCCGGGTGTAACCATTAACCCTGTCACCGGCCTCATAAGTGGTATTGCCCCTGTAGATGAAGGAGAGTATGTGGTGACCGTTTGTGTAAATGAAATTAAAAATGGGGTGGTCATAGCCACCACCCGTAAAGAGCTTCATATAAAAATTGGCGATTGCTCTCCGATTCGCGCACAGCTCCGCCCGGTTTACCCTACCTGCGACGGCTTCACCCGAACATTTTCGAATGAAGTGCCTCCCGACCCTGCCATACTGAGTTATTTCTGGGATTTTGGCGACGGCGATACTTCAAGGCTCCCAACACCTAATCACACCTACAAGGATACCGGTGTGTATACCATCAAGCTGGTGATCAACCGAGGACTAGCATGCTCAGATTCATCTACAGGTCTGGTGAAGGTTTTTCCTGGATTCTTTCCGCAATTCTACTTCCAGGGCTTCTGCGCAGGCAAGCCCACCCGCTTTTTCGACAGTACCAGTACTATCTATGGTGTGGTTGACTCCTGGACCTGGAACTTCGGAGACGCGACCACCCTTGCAGACACATCGCGTTTAAAAAATCCGCAATATACTTACCCGCAAACCGGCCCCAAGAACGTATCCTTTGTGGTCACCAATAGCAAAGGATGTGTAGACACAGTTTTAAGAACCATCAACATCCTCGACAAACCACCTCTGAGAGTAGCCTTCCGCGATACGTTGATCTGCCGGGGCGATAACGTGCAGTTGAGGGGTATCGGTACAGGCAACTTTACCTGGAGCCCAAACACCGAAATGATCAATGGCAACACAGCGGCACCCCTGGTTACACCGAGTGCTACCCGCACCTACGTCGTTGAATTAAACGACGAAGGTTGCCTGAACCAGGATTCTGTTCGGGTAAGGGTAGCCAATTTTATAACGCTCGAGCCGGGTCTGCCGCAGGTGATTTGCCTGACCGACTCTGTGCAACTCTCGGCTACCTCCAATGCCTTGCGCTTTCAATGGACCCCGCCTTCGGAACTCAATAATTCAACTATCATCAATCCAAGGGCAAGACCTTCGCTCAGCGGAACGAACACCTATACAATCACTACTTTCCTTGGAGGCTGTACGCCCGTTTCTGCCGATGTAATAGTGCGGGCTGTTCCATATCCAACAGCAATAGTACAGGCAGCTGATGATACCATTTGTCACAAGGGTTCTACCATGCTCAATGCCACCATTTCGGGCAATAACTTTTCATGGACCCCACTTGCCGGGCTCACTAACGCCAATAGCCTAACCCCCACAGCTTCACCTCTTGTTACCACAAACTATATCATTACTGTAACTGACCCGGCAAGTGGCTGTCCGAAGCCGTCCAGTGATACCGCAACCATTATTGTACTGCCAAAAATCTTCCCTTTTGCAGGGAGAGATACCGTGGTAGTAGTTGGACAAAGCCTCCAGTTGATGGCCAGAGGGGGTTTGAGGTATCTGTGGCTGCCAGCCACTAACCTTAGCAGTAATACCATTCCAAACCCAATAGGCAAGTACAGTGGCAACTACGATTCTATCCGTTACCAGGTGCTGGTGTATAATGAATACGATTGCGTAGACTCGGCTGCTATCAATGTAAAAATTTTTAAAGCCGTGCCTCAGGTGTTTGTGCCAACGGGCTTTACACCTAATAGCGATGGATTGAACGATGTGATAAGACCGGTTTCTGCAGGCATTAAAGAGTTCGAGTACTTCCGCATTTTCAACCGCTGGGGCGAGATGGTTTTCAATACGTCTGTAGAAGGCGAAGGCT